>QJYE01000172.1 GCA_003235785.1 Nitrospirota bacterium | reverse complement strand
ACAGTTCCTTGAGGGAAGCTGCCCAGCACCGGATCTTTGATTGAAATTTGCGTGCCGGCCATCCCGAGCACCTGAGACAATGTGGCCATTGCTGATCGTTCAACTTGCTCCCCTTCCAATAAATGAGTTCGGGCAACCGCGGTCTCGGCCTGCGCCCGTGATCCGTCGACGCCGGCCCGTAATTGATTGCGCACCAGAACATCCACGGTCTTGGCGAAGACCACCCGGCGATCCAAATTTGATTGAAGAGCCTGGCGCGACTCCTGCGCCATGATCACATCGATATACGCATCTCCCACAGCCAAAGCCACTTCAAGTTGGGTGAGCGTGATAAAGGCTTCCGAATGACGCTCCATAGTCTGAGCGGTACTCACCTGAGCCGACCGCAACCCAAAGTCAAAGGGTTCCCAAGCCAGCAGAATACCGGCGGCACTGCCCCAACTGCTGCTGTAGGCATTCCGTCCTAGATCGGGCCCGGAGATCGGCTGAAAAAATGAATTCGGGAAAAACATCCCTGAGACATTATTAAAGGTCGATCGAGTACCTTGAATCCCGATTTCCACACGGGGAAGATAGTTGGTCTCCGCGAGATCGATACCCGATTGCGCTTCTTGTTGTTTGGCAAGCGATTCCCGTACTGCGGGATAATGCTCTAAGGCATAATCAATGGCCTGAGACAAGGTCAGGAAGTCAGGAGATGTGGATTGAGAATCAGCCTCTGCCCTCGATGTGAGCAGGACAGCCATGCATAATAATGCCCCGCCGATTACCCACAGTTTCTTCATTCTCAATACCTCTCTTGAAAAAGTGGAGAATTATAGATGAGCCTAAGCTTACTATGATAGCCTCCCAACCTCACTCCTACCCGTAGAATGGCTTTGCCCCCTTCCATTGCAGTTTTTTCGCACTTTATCGGGTGAGATTGAATGCCATCTGGGTTTTATCCATTGGGAGCCTCTTCGGTCTCGCCCTAGCACTGGGAGATTGATCAATTTTCTTTCGCACCAGAAAAATGTTGGTTGTTCGGCCCTGCGAGAGGAATGGTTGTTCTTTTAGCCGTGAGAAAAGGAGAGGCACCCATGAATTGTCTTCTCCTTCGCCATGGCATTGCCGTTTACCCGAAGGAATGGAATGGCACGGAACGCGAGCGTCCTCTTACCCAGGAAGGTCTTGCCAAAACTAAACAGGTGGCCGCAGGGCTGAAACAAAGAGGGATGAAGCCCACGTATATTTTATGCAGCCCGTTCATTTGTACACAACAAACCCCTGAGATTACCAAAGACGCGCTATAGATCAAGGCAACCATTCAGCTTTGTCCGGAGCTGGTCCATGACCAATCTCCCAGCTGCGGCTTCCTATCTTGCAGGGATTTCCCCAAGAGGCCGTTGTGATGTCTGGCGGCCACGAGCCTCACTTAGGACAAACCGCATCTCTAATGGTTTTGGGAGATTACCCAAATGGGTTATCCGTCAAAATGGCAGGAGCCCGTCTTAGTTCATTTACAGGAAGCGTCGATGTGGGGAAGGGACATTTAGAATGGTGCCCCCCCTGCGCAGCTTCATGCTCTGCGCAAGGGTTAGAAATGTGAAGGCGAACGACTGGTTCTTTTGAGGAACACTAACGGCTAGGACTCAGAGGAGCCATTTTCAAGATACCATTGACTAAGACTCCCTCCTCCAGCAAAAACACGGGAGAATCAATGGTGCCTTCAACCTTGGCCGGGGAAAGCAATTCCACCTTCTCTCGTGCAAAAATATCTCCACGAAGCGGCCCCTGGGCCACAATATGTTTCGCGTGAACCGTGGCTTCGATGGTGCCTTCTTTCCCCACCTGAATCAGATCACTTCCGAAAACTTCTCCTTCGACAAATCCGTCTATTCGCACCATACCCTGAACTTTGAGCACACCTGTCAACCGACACTTTTGACCCAAATACATCTGATAACCTTCCTCTTCCAAAACGATAGCCCCTGGATGAAGCGTCGTTAATGATTTCACGGCTTCCATAAACTCCTCCTCTGTTAGGTGATACAAATCAATGAAGTAGGAAGCCTTCCGGGTTACCCACTCCATGGCCGCCAAGTTCGTGAAAAGACAGGCTATGGGAGAACCGAAAGAGAAACTATTACTCTTTTGAGGGGTCCAGAAATCATGGGATCAGGCGATAGTAGGCAGGAGAACACGCAGGGAATAAAGAAGATGGTGGAAACAGGATAGATAAAGTTCCTCAGGGTTTAAAATGGGAACGTCAGATGAACGAGACCCTGTTGGGGTACACGGAGAATGGGGCACATTCAACATGTGGATCCTCAGGCCACCGACGCCCAACATGGCCTACTGAGAGCTGAATCCCTCACATGAAAAAGCGAGAAACCGAAAAAGGCGAATTCCATATCCCGCCAGGCCATTTGAAGGGGTTTCTCGACATGCCACACCAATCTAATCCTATGCTGCATTTTTTGTCGTGACAGCGGATGCACTCAATTCGACACTACAATGATAGATTTTTTCAAAGAGCTTTTTCCTACGTTCAGTGGTCCACAGCTCTAATTCAGGATCGTAACAAAACTTGGCTTGCATCTGAATAGATTTCCCCAACACCACCTTCACAGCTTTCACCACAGAAAAATGACTCCGATCCAGCCCATCGGCAATCCGAAGAATGGCGCTCAACCCTAACACCGTTTTTCGGTGTTCGGCATTCAACAGCTTAAATCCCTGGTGCGCCATTTTTGGCAAACCTCGCCGATGATAACGCGCCACATTCGCCAGGATGCCAATTTCATCTAACGAAAAACCAGGCAAATCAGCATGCGTAATCAAATAATAGGTATGCTTATGATGTGCATTCTCATGGATATGATGGCCAATATCATGAAGCAGCGCCGCATATTCTAACCATTCCCGCTCGGCGTCACCCATCCCATGAATCGATTGGGTTTGATCAAACAAGCTTAAGGCCAATTTGGCCGTATGATGGGAATGCACTTTCGGATATTGATAGCGACGAGCCAGCAACAAGACTTGCCGGCGACGCACATTGGGAATGTCCTGCTCAGCCTTTAACCCTTCGTGATGCTGTTGAATGAAATCATAGATCACGCCCTCACGAATCGCCTTATCACTAATCCTGGCTTGTTTCATACCAAGGCATTCCATCAACACCCGTAGGACCATCACACCTGGATATAAGGTATCCACGCGCCGGGGGTCCAGACCAGGAATCTTCAAGCGGCCTTCCATGTCTTTGATCCGCAGCAGTTGCTCCACTTCCTTGATCTCCTCCAGCGTAATCATGGCCATATCAATTTGCGAAAGCGCCCTGCCCGTTCGAGCCAGGTAAATGATTTCTGTCAAATTGCCCGCCATACCTGATGTCACCACCAGCGATTCGAACGAGAGGGACTTCTTCTTCATCAAGGCTTTTTTGAGGGATTGCGTCACAGCCTGTTCCATGCGTTGAACCATTTTTTTATCAGGCGGATCGGCCTTAAGATACTGATCCTTCAACCGAATCGCCCCCAGCTTCAGACTTCGGATAAATTGCAGGCGCTTGGAGGTACAAGCCATGAGTTCCACAGACCCGCCTCCAATATCTACGATCATGGCTCGGGAATCCGACAGATCCATACTATGCCGTACCCCTAAATAAATGAGCCGCGCTTCTTCTTCTCCGGTAATCACCCGAACCCTCAGCCCCAGTTCTTTTCGAACCAGCTTGATAAAATCTCCGCCATTCTTGGATTCCCGGACTGCACTGGTCGCGACGGGAAGAATAATGTCACATCCTTTATTCTTTGCTAAAAGGGAAAACCGCTTCAGAACGGCTAATCCACGGTCGATGGCCTCTTGGGAAAGCCGATGAGAGGTAAACGTCCCATCGCCTAACCTCGCCATCTCCTTAATTCGATCCACAATTTTATACGAAAAATTTTTCCCGATTTCTGCTAACACCATATGAATGGAGTTGGTACCAATATCAATCACAGCAAGACGTTTCATGGATTCAGAACTCCTTGGTGGTCTGGTCTCCCGCATTCACAATTGGGTTTTCTCTCGGACACCAGGCTTGTGTATTCATTCTGCGAAAGGGCAAATTTTATCGAGAAGAGGCACATTCACCAGAATATTTGACACGATACCCCAGACCCCAGACCGTTTCAATGGTCGGA
>QJYE01000163.1 GCA_003235785.1 Nitrospirota bacterium | reverse complement strand
AAGAGAAAAGGGCGGTTTGAGGAATGATACCGTTCCTTCCACTCGCGTACGAGGCGGACAAAGTTATCATAGATACCGGGATCTACTTTCCAATCAATGTCATATTCAAAGTCATACGCGATTTTATTCAGGTCTACCTTACGTCCATCGTAGACATACCCGTAGGCCAGCCCTGGACCGGTGAGACGAATGCCATATCGTTCCGGCCATTTAAAATACGGGCTGAATCGCTCCAGCCATAATTTCGAGGTGGATTCCGGCGGTTGGAGGTGGAACAGCGACGGAATGATCTCCATTTGCCGTTGATAATCGGCATTGGTTTCTCCAGGAAACCCCAACAAAATATTCCAAGACAGGTCAATATTGTAATAACGACTCCACTTCAAACATTGAATGTTTTGTAAAGGGCTGACGCCTTTATCCATTTCCTTGAGTTGGGCCTGGCTGAGGCTCTCGATCCCTGGCTGCATGCATTTCACGCCGCCCTGAGCCAAGGTTTGAATTTGGTGTTTATTGAGATTGCTCTTGGTCTCCATGAACACATCAAGGTCCACGTGTTGTTGGGCCAGTTTCCCAAACAAGCCCTCCACATATTTCATGTCGATGATATTATCGACTAATCGGAATCGACTGGTGTCGTAACGGCTCGAGAGATACTCCAACTCGGTTGCCACCTGCGCCGGAGATTTGGCCCGAAAATCCATGGCCTGAGCATTCAGGCCGCAAAAGGTACAATGATGTTTCTCCCCCCACCAACAGCCCCTTGAGCCTTCATACAATAAAATGCGATTGAGCCCCGTTGATCCTTGGTGATCTAATTCGTCCAGTTCGGTGAAGTAATCGTCATAATCGGGAGGAGGCGCTTGGTCGAATTTCATGACCAACTGTTCATTGGGAGTAAAGCACACTTCCCCGTCTTTTCGATGAGCGATCCCTGGTGGAATGGCGGTTTCCTGCTTGAGCAAAATCCTTTTCACCAACGGCGGAAACGAATGTTCGCCTTCGCCACTCACCACATAATCGATCCAAGGAAACGCCCGAAATTGTTCGAGACCCATCTCGCCGTCAAAATTGGCCCCACCAAACACAATCCGAACATCCGGATACACATCCTTAATCAATTTCGCCAAAGATAAACTCGCGACGTTCTGGTCAAATGTTGAGGTAAAACCCACGACGTCGTACTGATCCCAGTCCACTGTGGTCAGCGCCCAAGTTAAAAATTGCGGGGCAATCGTTCGAGCGATCTCCTCCAGGTGGCCAATCGAACAGCCGGCTTCTCTAGCGGTATCTTCAAAGACGGGTTTGAACATCTGAGGGTATTGCGCATGTTTCGGATTGTCGCGAAAGAGCAAGGCCGAAAATAACCATTCACCAAAAAGCCCGCGTTTCTCGCATAAAATTTCATAGAGCGGTACGCCAATTTTATGGGCGAACTGCAAATTGAAGTGGTGGGTCTTGACGCCGATGCCCTGAGATTTTAACAGCGCCGATAGCGTGCCCAATTGAATAGACGGAAATTTGGAATAGGAAAAAGGCATGGTCACCAGCGCGACCCGTGTTCCGAATGAACGGAAATCCGTCGTGAGTTCAGGAGCGTCAGGATCAACCTGTTTTGCTCCAGAAGAGACTGGCTGGATAAGGGTGGGGCTGGTTGCCATGATGCCTTATGGGTTGAGGGAAGGAAGGGCAAAGGCCCGGTCGGCCTTGGCCGCTAAGAAAAAATCGCTCTCGGTGAGTCCTTGAATTTTATGGGTCCAAATCTCCACTTTGCATTTCCCCCATGCCAAATAGAGGTCAGGGTGATGTCCTTCGATCTCAGCAACATTTCCCACCCGGTTCACAAAGGCCAGCGCCTCGGCAAAATTAGGAAATTCATACAATCGTTCAAGGTGCCCCTGGTCGTTCAAGGTCCATCCTGACTCCAATTGTCCCAGTAATTCTTGAATTTTTGATGATTCCAATGGGGGGATTCCTCCCCGACAGGGAATGCACGTGTGATCAGCCAGACCCATGATTCTCCTCCTCGCGGTATTTGAAATGTTGAGATACAGTCTATCTTCTTTTGTTCTGACTCCATCAACCCTCGCTCTGCCCATGGACGAAACCGCCATAGGTGGTTCGAATGATATATCAAGCGAGACGTGATGGAATTTCCCAATAGCCTACCAATGGCTTGGCCAATTATAGACAGCCCCAACTTCTGTGCACAAATGAAAATATCTCACGTTCAAGCTTAGTGAGGAACTAATTGGAGAAGCAGGTCTTAGAGCGGAAGTTCAGAAGGAAACTTCGGCCTCAACGCAAATTGAGGAGAATTTCCCGGAGAGAACAAATGCTTAAGAAGGCAGGGGGAGGATAAACCGACCATGTGCGGAAAACGCCTGTTGCTGGATTTGGGAAAAGAATGCCTGCGATTCGTTATGGCGATACAGGCCTTCTCCCGTCGTGATGACGGCTTCTGCTTCACCCAGGCTTGCCAAATAGTCTTGGGCCAATCGAAAAGCTGTGGCCTCAACGGTGGTCATGACATCAAAATGGATCGCGCTGCTTTTGCCTGGCACCCGGGTACCGAAGATGTTAATGGTGACTGGAGATTGGTTCATAAGGTGCTCGTATTGTGGTGGCTGGGTCAGATGAAATGTGTGCGCTTGATGTGTAGGTTGCCCATAAACATTTCGCGGCAGATCGGCTAGCTTGAATGATTGGGGAAAACTTTCATGTGACGTGGTTTTTCTGGTCCAAAAAAGCGTTGCTCGATGTGTCGGGCAGGACGATCTTTATTAAGGAACGGGAAATGGGCTGGGTCGAATTACGGCACATTACTAAAAGATCAATTGACAAGCGGATTCTTGAGCAGGTAGATATTCCGTCGTCCTTGCTCTTTCATTTAGCGTAGACGTGACCTTGTGTGGTTGACAGACGAGCAAGCTGAGGAAATGGGGAGGCTAATCCAGTGGTGGTGTTCTCAAGGAGTTGTCCATGCCAGTGAATGCGCTTCGTAAGCCAGGGGCCAGAATGAGTCTGCAAGAGGCTCTGGATCGTGTTGAAAAGCTTGAACGGCTTTCTCATAGTAGTAATCAACATGAAGCGGCTTTAGCGTCAATGCGGCTCAAAAGTTTTGATGTCGAGACCGCTCGTGCCCCTCGCGTAGAGCCTGTGGCGCAAGACGCCTCCATTCATGGGAGCAATCTCAATGCCGACAAGCATATTGAGATTTTGGAAGAACCGCCTGTTATTCCTTATGAAACGATGGATGAAATCGAAGTGCAACAATCGGCGGAAAAAACCAAAGTTAATTGGGATGAGCTGCATTTTGAGTTGATTAAAAAGGCTCAAATGATGGGCGCCGATGCTTTATTGCATATTCAATTAAAAGGCACGCCGAGCCAGAAAGTCTTAGGTGCCAAAGCCTTAAAGTATCTCACGCCCGTGGAGATTCTGGAGATTCAGAAATCTCAGGCCATGGATAAGGATCAAAAGGCCTATGAGGAATCTCTCAAAGAACGACGTGACGAAGCGTCATCTCCTTCAATGTAACGAGCAATATTTTTTGCCCAATGAATTTTCTTGCCTATTTGTTCTCCTTTCGTTCTCGATCAATTGCGAAGGAACAACCAAATTCCCGACCTTGCGTGAATACAAATTTGTGGTACCGTAACCCTGTGTCATTGGTTGCTGGTAGGGTTGTTGTTCATCCAGCATGAGTGATGGAAGGTAGTTCGCAGTCCCTGAGTAATAGACGGGCAGCGGAATTTTTAAAGATTCTTTTAGCATTCATCTCTTGTTTTCCCCAATTACTTGATCCCCGCTATTCATGATGTATCGGTGTGCTTGTGGGCCTCTAGGCAGGCATTAAGTTTGTAGGCTCAAAACCCATCTCAGCACGAAATTCTAGAGGATGATTATTCCCCAAGGTTTAACTATGTCCAGAGTCAAAATGTTAGGCATCCTTCTTACATTGGGATTGTTCGTATTGTTCCCCGGTGTCAGTCACAGCCAAGAACCCAAAAAATTCGAGATAATTTCGGCGGGGATTCGTGGAGGACTTAATTTAAAGCACGGAGGGATTCCACCCGGAGAAAAAGAAGATTTTCATGGCATTGAGGCCTTTACCATCCTGGGCTTCCCGGGAACCTGGGAATGGCCGAACGGGTGGGAAACCCGGTATACCT
>QJYE01000324.1 GCA_003235785.1 Nitrospirota bacterium | reverse complement strand
GATGACACGGTGAGTACGGCTCGAATCGTTTGCCCATCCGGATGGGCCGAAAATGAACCACAACACAAGTTTTCGGAAACCAGGGTTGGCTTGAAAGGGATGATCCAGGTTGAGCACAAACACAATGTCCTGGAAATCAAGGCTGGTCAAGCCATCACCTGTCACCCGAGAGAATGGGTGCGATACAGTACACCGAATGGGGCAGAATATCTCGTCGTCTGCGTCCCGGCGTTTTCACCACAGACAGGACATTGATACCGAGATAATCAAAGAATCAGTAAAGAACGAATGATGCGAGGACACCCATAAAAAGGAACGACCAGCTATGACTTTACGCGCTCATGTCGAGGCCATCTATGAAAGTATTGCTGTACATTTGGGAACGCACAATGCGGAAGAAGTGCAAGCACGATTGGAACGAGAATTACGCCACATCACACCTCAATGGAGTGATCATCTCCCGGACTGTCCTGGTTGGTATTGGTACAAACCTCCAGGAATTGGCGAACCGGCATTGTTATTGGTGAGTCATGGCCGGATTGACACAAAACTCATGGCAGATCTTGGGCCACCCAATAATTTAGTGGATGTCCAGCGGATCAAGGGCCAATGGGCCGGGCCATTACTGCCGCCCACTTGAAATCGTTGCACAAGAAGACTGTCCTCACCTCAATCTACTGACCCAATGACGCCATGTCGATCACAAATCGAAATTTCACATCCCCTCGAATCACCCGTTCATAGGCCTCGTTGATCTGAGAGATGGGAATGACCTCTACATCTGAGGTCACCCCATGCTCACCACAAAAATCCAGCATCTCTTGGGTTTCTCGAATACCACCAATCAACGATCCCACTAACCGGCGACGCCGAAGAATCAGCGAAAAGGCAGAAACGGGAATGGACTCGGGCGAAGCCCCAACCAGGATATACGTGCCATCAGTTTTCAAGAGTTCGAGGTGCGCATTCAAATCATGAGGAGCAGAAATCGTATCAATCACAAAGTCGAAGTTTCGGACTAATCGTGTCAAGGTGCCCTCTTGAGACGTCGCGACGTAATCATGGGCGCCTAGCCGCACGGCATCTGGTCGCTTAGAATCCGAACGACTCAAGACCGTGACGTCTGCCCCCATAGCCAGGCCAATTTTGACGGCCATATGGCCCAGGCCGCCAAGCCCCACGACCGCCAATGTATGGCCTTTCCCCACACCCCATTGGCGTAACGGCGAGTATGTGGTAATGCCTGCACACAGCAGCGGAGCCACGCCTTCAAGCGGAAGCCCATCGGGGATCGTGAGCGCATATTGTTCATCAACCACGATATGCTTCGAATACCCGCCATACGTGGGCTGGCCATCTTTATCCATGCCGTTATAGGTAAAAATCATCCCGGTTTCGCAATATTGCTCAAGCCCTTTCTTGCAGGAGATACACGTCCGGCACGAGTCCACAAAACATCCCACGCCGACCGAATCGCCTACCTGAAATTTGGTGGCCGACGCGCCTACCTGCTCGACCGTACCCACAATCTCATGGCCAGGCACCATTGGAAAGATGGCGCCGCCCCATTCATCTCGGGCCTGGTGAATATCCGAATGACACACCCCGCAATATCGAATCTTCACAAGGATGTCATTCGGCCCCACCTCTCGACGTTCAAAGGTAAAGGGCGCCAGCGCAGAACCGGCTTCTTGAGCAGCATAGCCTTTGGTTGACAACATTCTGAGTCTCCTCTCTCATGGCAATGAATAGACAGCCTGCCTACAATGGCAATGGTGAGTTTGATCATGACATATCACCCTTGGTCCCGTCGATAAATACCGCTAATCGTTCTGGGCGAGAGATTCTAATCTCAGAAGCTTGAAGTCAACGAGAAGTTAATGGTTCAATTTGCCTTTGCGAAATATCGGACATTGAAGGGAACGACCGTATGAATTATGTGCATCTTGGCCGATCCGGGCTAAAAGTCAGCCGCTTGTGCTTAGGCACAATGAACTTCGGACCGATGGCCTCAGAGTCGGAAAGTTTTACCATCATGGATCGCGCCTTGGAACTGGGCATGAACTTTTTTGATACCGCCGATGTGTATGGATGGGAACTAGGAGAAGGGATCACCGAGCAGATTCTTGGACGGTGGTTCGCCCAGGGCGGCAACCGACGTGAAAAAGTGGTGCTCGCCACTAAGGTCTTTGGTCGCATGGGAGAATGGCCGAATCAATCCCGGCTCTCCGCCTTACACATCAAACGTGCCTGCGAAGACAGTCTCCACCGGTTACAGACCGATCACATTGATCTGTATCAAATGCATCACGTCGACCGCCAGACGCCATGGGAAGAGATTTGGCAAGCCATGGAACAGCTCCACCGGGAAGGCAAGGTGCTCTATATCGGTAGCAGTAATTTTGCCGGATGGCATCTAGCCCAAGCCCAAGAATTGGCCAAGCAGCGACATTTCCTGGGATTGGTGTCGGAACAAAGTCTCTACAATTTAAACGACCGTATGATCGAGTTGGAAGTCATCCCGGCATGCAAAGCCTATGGCATTGGGCTCATTCCATGGAGTCCCGTCGCTCGAGGCCTGTTGGCTGGAGCCTTACAACCAACCACCACGGGACGGCGAGCCGATGAAGATCTGCAAAAAACCATCGAGAAATATCGCCCACGATTGGAAGCCTATGAGCAACTCTGTCGTGAAACAGGCGAAGCTCCCGCGCATATCGCCCTGGCCTGGCTTCTTCATCAAAAAGCCGTCACTGCACCAATCATCGGTCCACGAACGCTCGACCAATTAAATGGCACCATGCGTGCACTTGAATTGACCCTCTCCACCGATCTCTTACAAAAGCTCGACACCATCTTCCCTGGTCCCGGCGGCCCCGCTCCTGAAGCCTACGCCTGGTAAGACAGAAATCCATCACTCTTGAAACCACATGGAACCCCAGTTTCGCGAGAGTGGCGATTACGGTATGAATGAGAGGTTCCCTAAAGATAGCCAAGGCGAAAAACATGTTCGATAGCGGCTACGCCACGCAAATCAAAAGGCTGACTATCCAGCAGGGTGATATCACATCTACCCTCAAACAAACCCTGAACGGCATCGATGGGAATGGAAAAGGGTGGTCCCTCCATATCACCTGTACGGTATTCGAATGTAAGAAGTAGGGATTTCACTTTTGCTGGTAATATTCTTGCCAACACATTGATATAATCACGGCGCATGTCTGGTGGCAGTGCCACCAAAGCCGCTCGATCATACACACCGGCAACCTCTTGCAAATCTTCGGCAGTGAGGGCGAAGAAGTCCCCCACCAGAAGTTCGACATTCCCTGCTGAATAGCGTGCAAACGACCCCTTTTGATCGACCTGAGGTTGCACCTTCGATTCTTCAAAAAATTCCTGCACAGCGGCTTCGCATAATTCTACGCCCAGCACATGGTGTCCAAGCTGCGCCAACCACAGCATATCTCGAGATTTACCACAGAGTGGCACGAGGACGGTGCTCCCTCCCGCCAACTCCAAGCTTGGCCAATACTGCGCCAGGTGCGGATTTATGTCTACTTGGTGAAACCCAATTTCACGTTTCTCCCAACGTTGAAGCCAAAAACCTGCTTCCATCCCGAACCCTCCTTTATCCAATTTGGATAAAATTTTGGTTGAGCTTCTTACCTTGAAGTGTTGATTGACCTGGATGTGACCTGTGCTATTGACGACACCAGCGTGACGAGGCTCATGACACTGACCGTGTGAGGGCAACAACGGCAACATCGGCGTTCAGGTTCGGGTCATCGACGATCTCCTTACCATTTGTCGAGTTGAAGTAGATCGCCTCCAGAATGCGAATATCGCGCTTCCCGCACAACTCCTGAAAATCAAGGATGGACGGAAACCGCCGATTGGGTGTGTCATGCCAATCGTACGCGTACAGTCCCTCCTCCTTGGGAAGTCGCCCCTCACGCTGAAACATCTCACGCATTGGCGCATGAGCAAAGTTGGGAAAGCTCACGATTCCTCGCCGCCCGATTCGGACGACTTCCTCAAGCACACCGGCCACATCAACAATCGACTGTAGCGTCTGCGACAAGAGCGCCACCTCAAAGCTCTGGTCCGGGATCGCCGTAACCCCTTTGTCGAGATCCGCATGAATCACATGGAGCCCACGCTCGACACAGCATACAACC
>QJYE01000320.1 GCA_003235785.1 Nitrospirota bacterium | reverse complement strand
AGATGAAGAAAACGGGAATTATATAACATACGTTCTGGTGTCGAAATTGATTTTCTGAGCTTTTATTCATGTGTCTTGCATCTTCATTGTTGTTTGCCGGGATTCGGCCCGGCGAACGAGCCACTTTTGTGTCGGAAAAAGTGGCCAACAACCGTCGCGTTCTCCAAGACGCATCATAAACAGTTGGCCATGGCATGGCCCCCTGCCGCCGCAGGGGACAAGCTCTTCGGGTACCCTCCGCGGTTCGCCGACCACGGCGGCGCGCAAACTGGCGAGCCGGTGCTGAGCCCGGTCGAAGGGCTAAAACAATGCGCACATGGTTTACCCGGTCGCAGCAAGGAGGGTCTTGCGTATGCCATGGAAGGAAACCAGTGCAATGAATCAACGAGTTCAACTGCTTGGAGATTGGTTGAGCGGCGTGTACACGAAACGCGATTTGTGTCACATCTACACTGTCAGTCGTTCTACCGTGGACAAATGGATTCGGCGGTATCAGGACCACGGCCCGCTCGGATTGGAGGAGACCTCGCGAGCCCCGCGATGTCATCCCAATCAAACGGTGGCCCCACCTCCGTCATTCCAGCTTGCTTTTGGCTGGAATCCCTCTTGGGGTGATTCACGGAGAGATCCCTGCCAACAAGCTGCAGGGATGACAAATGGGGAAGATTGCAAGGATGCCGATATGGGAAGGTCAGAAGGAATGCCGACATGTGAGGGTTGGTTCACAAAGTCCGCTGCTCGGAGCCGTGATGTTAACGGCGTTGGATGAACAGATGGCTCAACCTGGCTTGTGCTACGTGCGGGATATGGACGACATTCTGCTCATGGCTCCCACTCGCTGGAAACTGCGTCGAGCCATTCGTGGGGTGAAGCAGGGGCTGGCAGAGATGGGATTACGGACACATCCCGACAACACTTGGGTGGAGCAGAGCGAGCGGGGATGTGATTTTCTCGAGTATCGTGTCAGTCGAGAAGAGATCACCGTGGCGAAAGCGACGTTGACTCAATACCTGACACGACAACGCCGGCTTGATGAACAAGAGCGGGGAAAACCTTCACGGTCTTCCCCGCTTAGGGTGTACTTTTCCGGGTGGTGGCGATGGGCGGAAGGCGGCTTACCCGACCTGCAAACGCTCGCGTCGTCGTTGGGACCACCCATAGCCAGCCAAGCCTAGGAGCCCTGTGGCGAATAAGAGCCATGTGCCAGGCTCAGGCACGGCCCCGGCAACGCGGTAACCGGTAGGATTGTTGTTCTCGTCGTACAGCTCCACGGGCCCGAAACTGCCGAGTATGGCACCCATGACCGCCTCGCTTGGCGGCTTATGGCTGATCAGCCCGGCCATTCGCGCCGAATCGGCGTTGTGCAAGACGCTACCCCCAACAGTGAGCCTGAAAAACAGGTCGAAAAAGCTGCTCGCGGTCCCTGGCGCGAACGGATCCACGTCAAGAATGCCGAGGGTGTTGTTTACCAGTTCCTCAATCTCGCCCAGCGACGGCATGCCCGGATTCAGCCCCAAGGTTATGGTGCCCAGGCTGCTGGTCCCGGTCAGGTTCAAGGAGACGATTTCGGTAGGCACCTGATCCAAGCCATTGCCATCGGTATCGGTGGCGCTGCCTTCGGTTGTAGGGAAGGTAACGGCAACCTGCAGCGACCCGGTGAAATTGACGATCTCGCTACTGCCGCTGGGACCCAACAAGACGAGTGCCGTGTCCAGGGATGGGAATAAATCATTCTCAATAAACGGGTCTGCATGAGCGCTCGAGAGCGGCACGAACAGCAAGCCTACCGCCGCCAGGCCTGCCCATATGAATGACTTTTTCAAAACGATCCCTCCTATCCACTGGGTCCGTTTGGCTCTCATGTCATTTTTCCTTCCAATTGGCATAGTTGTTTTGGAGTTAATTCTTCCGGTGATAACACCCCCTTCCGGATTCGCCCTGATTAAATCTGGACGGTCCTGAAGAAAGGATTTATATGATCAGCAACTGGTTATCGGGATCCAAATATTTCCTAATACTGAAACACACCTAATCTGAAGTTCTCAGCTTTTTTCTGTTTTTCTGGTTTGCCTTTTACGTTCAAAAAAAAGAGCCTTTCGGCTATTTACCCCCGAAAGATTCGTTGAGGTCCCCTCTGGCTCCTGTTCAGGTCTGGCAATAAGATGTTGTAGGGACAACATGCTGCAATCATGCCAAAAATATTCTTTTAGATTTCAATGGGTTAGAAAATGGATGAAAAACCTCTAAAAACGACTCGTTAAACTTCTCGACAATTTTGCTTGCGGATCTTCCTCGTTACCCCATGTTGGCCTCAGATACAGATGGTTTTCCCCACGTTTGGAATACCGAATCTTGCTATTGAATGACAACCGAGTGAAAAAGGTAAAAAACCTGACATAAGCCGACACAACCCACAGTGGGGGGAATTATCGTCACCCTAGAATTTGAATTTGGGGGTCGTTGCTTTTCCGATTCCGGGGTTGAGTCTGTTGTTTAAGTTTTGGACAATGAAGATCAAAGCTTCATTGACGCGTGCCGGGACGAAACCCGGCAATCCTCATCACATTAATTCCTTAGGAAGACCAACCAAAAATACTCGTCCATGACAGCAATCTGAACTGTTCAGGCCTTACAAGGGAAAAACCCTGGCCCCTACTCTCCAGCCACCAGCCGAGCGCATTGTCCTAAAAGGCCACAAGCCCTTAAGCCACACCACACTCCATGGTTGGCCTGCCCTTCTCTTTGGTGCGGTCTTTGTCATCATGGACTCCCCTATCGTGGCCATTGGGATGAACTGGATGGATTACCCTCAATCCTCTATTCATGCGCCATTGTGGGTCATTGAGATATGCGGAGGCCTCTTTGTCGCTTGTGGGGTCTGGCTCATGGTCCATGGAGCCAACGGCCTCCGCCGTTGGTGGAACATGGCGAATGGGAAGCAGCAACTTCCTGAAAGCCCATGGCTCTGGGTTTATCCCTGGCAGGCCCAAGGAATCACCGATAATAAATTTAAAGAATCCCTTAAGAGCATTGTGGCGCTGGCTGTTTTTGGGGCCTTTCTGGCTCCCTTTAATTGGATCGCCTTCGTGTCTGATTCTGGCGGGATCTTTTGGCAAATCCTTACCGGGCTCTTTGATGTCATGATTCTATTTGGTGTGGGCAGCTACCTCCTTAAGAGGGAAGGAGGACAGACACGCGAGTCAATCGTGGTTTGTTACCAAATGTATCACGATACCCAAACCATCCGAGGGGAACAAGTCAACGAAACAGGCGAACTCCGATGCGCATGGAATCTGCCGGACGATAAATACCTCACCAGCACCCCAAGCGAACGCCCCGCCAAATTCTGGAAGCTTGAAGTTCAAGGCACACGATCAGGTATGGATTACCACAGTCGTTTCCTCCTACCGGTCCATGCCGGCACTCCGTAGCCGATTTTTCTCTTTAGACCCACCACCAGAAATCTCAGAGAATGTGTCTTACAAAAAAATCATCGCTGCACCAAAGTGAATGGATGAGGATAGAGGGAAAGGCAGATGGCTGAGCTCATGATCTCTGCTCATCGGGGAAGAGCGGGTAACGATGGGTTTGATAAATAGAACGCACTACTCAGAAGGGAGATGTTTAACCGAAATGACCTGCGCGTCTAGATAGAGCTCTAAGCCCGAGCCTTCACCTGGATGATCAAACCCCAGGTTGAGTTTCTGGCCAATCGCCGTCAGCTGGACATATTTCCCCCAATTGCTCACCTGATCCGGGATGGTGACGGTCTCGGTCACGGTCATGAGGAAATCATCTTCCCCATCTTCTCCCAACTGGGAGTCTGCCGAATCTCGATCAATAAAGGTAAAGGTGATTTTGACGACAATTTTCTTGTGGGAGGGATTACTCCATTGCGTCCAGACTTCAAAGGTTTTGAGATCATTCTGATGAAACCGGCCAATGTCCGTGAGCCCCAGGTGAAGGGGGTAGGCTTGTCGATTTAAAAAAGTGGGACTAGCGCCTACGCCAACAGAAGGCACACTGCAGAATACAATGCAGAAAAAAAGAGTCAGGAAAACGTGTAATCGGGGCCGCACCAGATTACCTCCCCTGTTCATTGAATCTTGTTCTTATTAGTATCCCTCCGTTGGAGACCTTTTGCAATACCTTCTTATTTGATCACCCGACAATACCCCATTGGTGGTAC
>QJYE01000491.1 GCA_003235785.1 Nitrospirota bacterium | reverse complement strand
CCGTCCTGAGCGATGCCGAAGGGAAGGCCGTAGCCGTTTTTTTGTCCGGAGGGTACTTCCAGTACGTGAGCACAGAAAAATTGAGAGAACGCTGCTAGAGGCGTTTTTCAACAGATCCAGTTAAGACTTCTTTCCCCGAGGCCGATAGACAGGGAAGACGAATCAATGGCATGGGGGGGAAGGTATGGGCCTGTCCGAACGCAGTCTCAGTGAACATACAGTCGTCGAAACATTTGTGGGGCGTTTTGATCAACATGCCCGGCAAGATTTCAAATGGCGGATTGACCATGCTATTACGCAAGGCTACCGGTTTGTGGTGCTGAATATGGTGGCCGTGTCCTTTATCGATAGCGCGGCTTTAGGGTGGTTGGTCTTAGCCCAGCGCCGGTTTCAGCGAATCGGGGGGAAACTGGGCATTATTGCCCCGTTAGGATTCGTGCGGGATATTTTGGAGTTGACTGAAATCAATGAATGGATTCCTATTTTTAATAGTGAAGAGGAAGCCTGGAAATCGTTTGAAGGCCCAGGAGATTCAAGGGAAGCATCCTAGTTATGTCCAAGCCTGCTCTCCTTCAAGAAGGCCGTCGACGGCCCGTGGCCGTAGCTTGGCAAGAGCGTCGCACTATTCGGCGTATGTCGGTGAAGCCGCAACAAATCTTACCGGTGGCCATTCGATGTGGCCAGGGAACCGTGTGTAAGGGGCGTGTGATCAATGTGAGTGCGCAGGGGATGCTTGTCGAATTTTCCAGCAACCAAATGCCACCGGTTTCAGTCGGTGCTCAAGTGTCCGTCAAGCTGCATTATCTCGGGGACAGTATTTGGTTGCCAGGCCTGGTCCGGCACAGAATGGGTAAGAAAATTGGCTTCTACTTCCCTACGCTCACCAATCAACCCAAGCGAAACATCAGGCACCCGCTCACCCTCGTGCTCCATTCCCTCTCCCGCGCTGTCGCCTCAAGATAATTTGTAATTTTCCTTAGGGGTCAGACTCGAATTAAATCCGCAGACTATCAATCTGAGCATAGGTGAATTTAATTCGAGTCTGACCCCTAAACGAAGGAGATGATTTGGTTAGATTTTTGGTGAGGGGTGGGGTGGTGGGGTGAGGATGGCCGAGAGGCGTTGTCGAGGGGGTTTGGTTTTGGAAGTGAGCGGTTCGTGGAGGGTGAGGAGGCATTCCATTCTGGGGCGATCGGGGTCTGAATCTTTGTGGAGATGGATTTCGGTGATGCGGTTGTCGTTCAGGCTGATAGCTTGGCAGATGGCATCCTGCGCAATTTTGAGCCCGCCATCAAGATCCCGCCGTAACGCCGTTTTGAAAAAAAACCGGATTGAGAGACTGAGAGAATGCGTTCCCAGCCCTTCAAAAAAATCCGCACGATGAGGGGAAGGATGTAAGATCGCTTCGAGATGTTTGCCCACGGCGACTTTGTAGTGGCGGCCTTTTGATGATAATACCCGCCGGCCGTTTACTGTGGCATATTGATGGTTAATGCTGGGGGGCAGTGGTAAGACGACGAAGAGTTTTCGAGGTGAGAGGGAGTCCCCACCTAAGTTGGTCCAATCCTGCCTGTGGTCTCCGGCTCTGGATTTTCCAGAATGGCGAGGCAGCAGCACTAATCCCCCGCGCCCTCTGGCCGGTCCGAGTTGAGGGAAAGATCGAATGCGAATAGGTCTCAACGTTTACCTCGGTTTTATGTCAGAACGATACCGGACAGGCAGTGCGGAATGGGGCGCGATTTTGGCTTACAGGATGCCCTGGAGCTTGCCTAGGACTTGTTCGAAGGCTTCTTCGTTCTTTCGAGCAAAGAGCCGCCATTCGGATGGGTTCCAGATTTCCAGGCGATGGAACATGCCTACGATGACCACTTCTTGTTCGTCATCGACTGGAATGAGTTTGCGTAATCGGCTGGGAATGAGGATACGTCCGGCGCGGTCCATTTCAGACGGCGTGGCTTCCGAGACCATGTGATACATGAAGAGCCGGCGTTGGTCATCATCTAATTTTTCTTTGGCTTCTTGAAGGCGGTTGTTCCACTCGGGTTGGGTGTAGGCCAAAACAGGAACATCTTGGCTTTTTAAGAACATGAGGTTATTGCCGTTCGATTCAATCTCTTCCCTAATAGGGCTCGGCACAACGAATCGGCCTTTTTCGTCAATTTTACACTGATATTGTCCCGCAAACATGCTCATGGTAAGTGCTAAATCTTCTCCGTTGGGCCGTGTCGAGAGATTGACTGTAGCTTAACCAAAGATGAAGAAAAGTCAAGCCATGTTGCTTGGGTGTTCCTTTTGAGAGCACCACTGTCTGTAGTATCTAGAGAAGAATGTAGAGAGAATTTTGGGAGTGATAGCAGGATGGCTGCCTTCAATTCCTCTTCACATCACACAATATTTTTCGATTTTCTTAATCCATATCAGGAAGACTCATGCTATCCTCTTCTTGTCCATCCTCCCCCATCGATTCCATGGCTTCGTCCAGGTCTTCACCAAAATCTTCGCCCATTTCCTTGCCCATTTTTTTCATGAAGCGGGCCATACTTTTGGGATCGTTCTCATCGACATCGCCAAAGTTACTGGGATCGGCAAGGGCTTCCATGCGGGCCTCTTCGGACTTTGGGGATGCAAACCGTGACATGATGCGTTCCAATTGTTGGCCCTGGCAATGTTTGCATGACAAAGTGGAGGAGTGGCCTTGCAGAATTAAATAGGTGTTGTATTTTCCGCAGGTTTCACAGCGGTATTCATAGATTGGCATGGGGCAATACTTTCTTCTCTTTCGAATGATTGATGTATATAACGCAAAGTTGGCGATTTGGAAAGAGGGGGATGGGGCGTTAGAGCATTCGGGCGAGGGTTAATCCATAGATGGGACCTGAGCCTGCTGTTCGAAGCGCCTTGGCGCATTCATGAAGGGTGGTGCCCGTTGTGAAAACATCGTCGATTAACAGGATGCGTGTGCCTGTAATGCGGGAAGCTTCGTGTACAGCGAAGGCCCGGCGAAGATTCGTCAGGCGTTCTCTTTTCGAAAGGAAGGTTTGCGGCACGGTTGAACGGATCCGGAGAAGACAGGAGAGCAATAAAGGGATCTGGAGATGTTGGCTGAGCCCATGTGCGAGTAGTAGGGATTGGTTGTATTCACGCTCTCGTAACCGGTGCGGATGCAGGGGAACCGGGATGATGACATCAAGGGCTGGCAAGATGGGTAAGATGGGCACCATGGCTTGGAGAAGGTGTTTGGTGAGGGATCGTTTCCCGCGATATTTGAATAAGGTGATGGCTTCCTTGAGTGGCGATTGATAGGGAAACAGGCTCCATGTTTGGGTAAAGGCTGGTGGGTGAGTGCGACAGACCCCGCATTCATGGGCGGGGCTGTGTTGTAAGGCGACTGGCGAGGCGAATGGACCGCCACAATGTGGGCAGCAGGGCCCGGAAATGGGAAGCAATGTCGCCCAACAGGCTTGGCAAAAAAATGGAACAGGATCGTCCCATAAAGGAACGGAACAACTGGCGCATGGAGTCGGAAAAAGAAGGTGCAGGGCTTTATGAAGAAATGAAGAGGGGGAGGCAAATGATGGCATGGTGGTTATCTCAATCTGAGGAAGCTGAATGAAAGGCAAAGAACCGGATTCTCCCCTCCTTGGTCACCCAGGTTGGAGTATGATATACGAACAATGCACGACCCGTCCTGATGATTTCTGTATGGCGTTCTGGGCTGATTGGGGGGACGTTGTGACATGATTCATTTGCAACATGTGTATAAAGAATATCGTGTGAGCGCTCTGCCGGTGGTGGCTCTTCGCGATCTGAGCCTGGACATTCCCCGAGGCGAGTTTTGTGCGCTTATGGGGCCAAGTGGCAGCGGGAAAAGTACGCTCTTGCATCTCGTGGCTGGGCTGGATTGGGTGACTTCTGGTGATATTGTCCTGAATGGACGTTCTTGTGTGGCGTTTGGTGATCGTGAATGGACGCAATGGCGCCGGGAAGACGTGGGGATGGTATTTCAGGCGTTTCATCTCCTTCCCGGATTGACCATCGAAGACAATGTGGGGCTACCGTTACGCCTGCGAGGGGAATCGTCGACTTCTGTCCGCACCCAGGCGGTGGAGATGTTGGAAAAGGTGGGCTTGCGTCAGCGGCTTGGACATCGCACCCATGAGTTGTCGGGAGGTGAGCAGCAACGGGTGGCTATTGCCAGGGCCTTTGTGCATCGTCCACGAGTGATTGTGGCGGATGAACCCACGGGAAATTTAGATGGGCCGACCGGGGACATGATTATCGCGTTGCTTCGTCGATGCGCCCAAGAGTTTGGACAGACGGTGTTGTTGGCTACTCATTCGTTGAATGCCGCACAGGTGGCTGATCGTGTACTGACCATGCGAGACGGACAA
The DNA here is from genome assembly GCA_003235785.1 of Nitrospirota bacterium. GTDB lineage: Bacteria > Nitrospirota > Nitrospiria > Nitrospirales > UBA8639 > Nitrospira_E. The sequence goes on along the minus strand of QJYE01000491.1, from coordinate 9,274 downwards.
TTGGAGTAAAACGTGATGGATCTTTCAACAAGCATTGCAGGTGTGCCCTTTCGTCTTGGACTCATGAATGCCTCAGGGGCGTTATGTGTGACTCAGGCTGAATTAGAAGCCTTGGGGGAGTCGGCAGCCGGGGCTATTGTGACAAAGTCGATGACGCCACTTCCTCGTGAGGGGAACCCTCTCCCGCGGTACGTGGCGATTGAAGGCGGGTCGATCAATTCCATGGGCCTGCCGAATCTTGGTTATCCGGCGTATGTGAAGCTCATTCCGGAGCTAAAGCGATTTAAGAAGCCGGTCATCGCGAGTTTAGCAGGTTTGCATCCTGATGATTTTCTGGCTGGGGCGAAAGCCTTAAATATGGCTGGACCGGATTTACTTGAAGTCAATTTGTCCTGCCCTAATATTCCGGGGAAACCGCAAATTGGCTATGACTTTGAGGAGACGGAGCGGCTGTTGAGTGCCATTCGAGATATTGTGACCGTTCCCTTCGGCGTCAAGCTGCCTCCATATTTTGACCCCGTTCATCATCAAAAAATCGCTGAGATTCTTCAACGGGTTGGCGTGGCATTTGTCACCATGATCAATTCTGTGGGGAATACCCTGGTCGTGGATCCTGAACGGGAAATGGTGGTGATTAAGCCCAAGGGGGGATTTGGAGGACTTGGCGGACGGATCATTAAACCTGTGGCCTTGGCCAATGTTCGAGCCTTATGGAAGATCTGGGGAGATCGCATCCCGATTATTGGAACTGGCGGCGTGGAAAATGGGACCGATATTTTTGAACACGTGTTATGTGGAGCCTCAGCAGTCCAGATTGGCACCGTTCTGGTTGAAGAAGGCCCCGGGGTGTTTGCTCGACTTGAGCAGGAACTCACCGAATGCCTGGAGCAAAAGGGCTATCCGTCCTTGATGGCCTGTCGGGGGAAACTTCGGGAGATGGACTGATCGCGTGGTTGCGAGATCGACGTGGAAGGTTAGATTTTCGTGACCGGAGGACCTTTGGGGATAATATTCATCGCAATGGCTTGACGGAGTAGTTGGGCGACATTGCGAACCCGCAAGCGGCGCATCAGGTTAAATCGGTGGACTTCTACCGTCCGCACACTAATTCCGAGCCGTTGTCCAATTTCACGATTGGTGCACCCCTGAGCCACCAGGCGGAGAATTTCTTTTTGCCGTGCGGTTAAGGCTTGCCCTTGGGAAGCCCCTTCTGTGGCGACCTCGGGCGAACCCTGTTCTTCATATGTGCCTTTTGGCATGTCGTTATCGTACCCCACGCATTTTTGTTTAGTTGTTTTAACATAGGCCCAACTTCTGGGACAACCGCTTGCATGGCCAAACTTCTCCTCCTTTTAGTCGTCGAACACCTTCGCCACCGGCCGCTTCGGACCTTATTAACGATGGTGGGTGTGGCGATCGGGGTCTCTGCCTGGCTGGCCATTCGCGTGGTGAATGGAGAAGTCTATCAATCGTTTGAACAATCGGTGGAATCGGTCGTCGGAGAGGCTTCCGTGACTCTGGTGGGTGGACCTGAGGGTCTTGATGAGCAGATTATTCGGATGGTCCAAGGGCGTCAGGGGGTTCGAGCAGCCAATCCTGTTCTCAAGATTGAAGGGGAAATTCAAAACGGGCCTCTGACAGGTCATTCACTGGTGATTTGGGGCGTAGATCTTTTAGCGCAGGGGAATGATGGGCAGGCTCAGGAGGTCACCAATGATGAGCAACAAGAGGACTGGGAGCAGTTGTTCTCCCCAGCGGCTATAGTTATTGATGAGCGGTTTGCCCAAGAGCTGAGTCTTCGTCAAGGGGAGACCCTGTCGGTGAGGGTAAAGGGAGTTGTCCATGATCTGATTGTTGGGAAAATCCTGGCCTCCTCCCGTTTTCAGCAAAGTGTGCAGCAGCAAGCCTTGATGGATATCGCATCCGCTCAGTGGGAGTTTGGCTGGCTGGGGCGGCTTCACCATGTGGCGATTGTCCTCGAACCTGGAGTGGCCGTTTCTCCCTTCATCCAAGAACTGCAATCGGGCTTGCCAGAGAATATTCAGGTGCGCGCGGCCTCCAGGCGAAATCGGCAAGTGGAATCAATGCTGCAGGCCTTTCAAATGAACCTCACCATGCTGAGCGGGATTAGTCTCCTGGTCGGGATATTTCTCGTCTATAACACGACGGCGTTTTCCGTGGTTCATCATCGTCGGGAGATAGGCATTCTCCGGTCACTCGGCATGGAACGCCAATCCATCACGATGCTTTTTCTCGTGGAAGCCGGCTTGTTAGGGATTGTGGGGGGAATCTTGGGGTGTTGGCTGGGAGCCGTCCTTGCCCGTTGGTTGACGGCCATGATTGCGCAGAATGTGGGAGAGTTGTATGGCCTGACCACGTTGTTCGCCATGCCGATTCCCTTGTACATGTTCCTGGAAAGCATGAGCCTGGGTCTTGGCGTCTCGCTGTTCGGGGCGCTTCGTCCAGCTTGGGAGGCCAGTACGGTGGCTCCCGTTCAGGCTCTGGCTATGGGGCAGTCAGAAGCCGAGGACCAGCAGCTCACGTTTCGATCGGGGTGGGTGGTTCTGGCATCGTTGATAGGGGCAGGCCTGTTGAGCCTGATGCCGGCTGTGCAGGGCATTCCGGCAGGAGGGTATCTGTCGGCGTTTGGGCTTCTGATGGCAGGCGTGGCTTGTGGCCCCTTGTTGTCCTATTGGTGTAGGCGATGGAGCCAACGTCGCTCGGGGAATCGATGGGGTGTGTTGCCGAGTCTTGCTGCTGAGCAGATGGGCGGCAATCCAGGTCGAACCAGTGTGACGATGGCGGCCATTATTGTCGGACTGGCCATTCTGGTGGGCGTGGGGATCATGATCCAGAGCTTCCGGCAAACGGTGGAACTCTGGATTGAGCAAACGTTGATGGCCGATATTATCATTGCACCCACCTCTTGGTTGGGAGAATCAGATGTCTCAGGAAAGTCTCAGGGGTTGCCACGAACTCTCGTCAAACGAGTCTTAGCCATTCCTGGCGTTGAGGCTGTTGATCCGTATCTCGAGACCACTGGAGAAATATCAGGGGAGACGGTGGCGTTGGTTTCCCGGGATCTGCGTCTTCATGCTGAGCGTAGTCAGTATTTATTTTTGGAAGGAGAGTCGTCTGATGTTTTGGCCCAAGTGGTCGAGGGCCAAGGGGTCATAATTTCGGAGATCTTGGCTGAACGGTTAGGGATACGGGTGGGTGACCAATTGTCATTAGAGACTCCCACCGGTACCGCAAAATTCTCCATCGAAGGTGTGTTTTACGATTATGCCACCGATGGTGGAAAAGTGGTCATGGACCAGGGGCTCTTTCGGGAAAATTGGGGAGAGCAAGATTCGACGGTATTTGCCGTCTATCTGAAAGAGGGACAGTCACTTGCGGCTGTTCGACGAGAAATCGAAGACACGCTAGGAAGCGAGAGGCCGATGGTCACAATCAGCAATGGCGAGCTGAAGCAGGAAATCCTTGAGATTTTCGATCGAACTTTTCGTGTCACCTATGTGTTGGAATTGATTGCGTTAAGCGTGGCCGTGCTGGGCATTATGAATACATTGCTGACGGCGATTCTTGAGCGACGACGAGAACTTGCCACCCTTCGAGCATTAGGCGCCAGCGGCCGACAAATTCAAGGCTTGGTTGTCTGGGAGTCCTGTTACTTAGCCGGGTTGGGTGCAGTGGTCGGTATCGCAGTAGGTATGGCATTGTCTGTGGTCTTGATCAAAGTGATTAATAAGCAATCCTTTGGCTGGACGATTCAGTATAGCTTTGCCTGGGAAACTATTGGCATGGCGTTATGCGTGGCCTTGGTCTCTGCGCTGCTCGGAGCCTGGGCCCCAGCCCGCTGGGCCAGCCGCCAGGCCATCGCAGAAGATTTACGCTATGAATGACCTCTTCCCTGGTCGTTGAGTCGTTACCTCACAAAGAAGCGTGCCCACTAAAGTTATCCGCCATGATCCAGCAGCCTGTATACTGACCTTCAGTTTCGAAATGACGCATTCTCATTCCTATCTATGACAAGGTATCTGACACGACCATGAACAGACAAAAAAAGATCAAGCAAACATTGAAGAAAATCACAAAAAGGTTGAATGCCAAGAAGCAACCCAAAAAAAAGAACACGTATATCTGTAAGGCAGAACGGGCCAGGCTCCAAGCCAAAGAACATTCAGCTAACGAGCAACCACCGGAAATAATAAAGAATGGAATTGTGGGCAATCACTGAATTGGAAGAAGTGCCTAATCCTGGTGTTTTTAGGTTTAAAGATCTCCCTCAGACTGAGATGAAACCCAATGGGTTGACACTTTGGGATCTGATGCTGAGCCGTAATCCTTCCCGCTGATTTTCATTCCTCTTCTTTTTTCAATAATTTTTCCAAGTCCTTGTTCAAGTGAACAGGAATCTGCATCACTTCGTGAAGAATGCTGATCACGCCGATGTCGTCATTGGAGAGCTCTCGGAAAAAAATGACATGCTTTTCGTAACGGCTAAAAAATATTCCAATATCTAAATCTAATGGTAGGAGTAGTCGTGTCGGAAGTCGTTGCCATGGAATTTCTTTGTTGGCAAGTCTTTGAAGGTGATGGTGCAAACTCCGAATATATTTCTTGGCCTGGTTCTCCCCCCATTGGCTGGAAGAATATTCCCAAATTTCGTTCTGCCGTGTGTCGGCTGTAGGGAAAAAACGATACCCAGCCATTAGAGCTTGGCCCTCTTGGGTTTGGTATTTCGCCGAATCACCTCATCGGCAGTCACATGAATAAATTCCTGCTCATCGGCCCTAAGGCCTGGCTCTAGCTCCTGGCGTAGCCACTCCCACGAAGCTTTCCGGTCTTTAAGATCTCGACGGATAAGATCCCGGATATATTCGCTGGCATTTTCATACAGCCCATATTGTCCAATCTGTTGCTGGAGATGATTGCGCAGATCCCCTGTCACTCTCACGTTGACATTTTCCGATGCCATAACTTTCGTCTCCTTTCCATTTGGTAGGCATTTCCCCTGATTGTTCTTGGTCTAAGGTTATTATCATATCTGTAAATGATAAATGCAATAAAATTTACAAAAATACATTGGTTTTTTCTGAAAGGATTTGAGGCGTGGGGCCATCTCCTCCTATGAAGCGGCATGGGGCCGTGGAACAAAAGGAGGAGAGAAATGAAATTCAAACATCGTGGGAAGCGGGTTTTAGGGTGGGCTCTGGGTACTGGTCTGGTTGGGGCCTTGGCCCTGTTTGCTGGAGGATTGTTAGGGTTTGTCGCCACTTCTGCTCCGGTGGCTCATGCGGGTGCCGAGTGGGTCGGTGATGAGTCCGGGGCGTTAAGAGGGTTAGACGACGAGGGAAAGCCGACTCAGGCTTTTCCGCTGAAACACACCGACGTCTCCATTCAGGTCAGTGGGCCGCTCGCACGGGCTCAGGTGACCCAGGAGTTCGAAAATCCCTATTCCGACAAAATTGAAGCGGTCTATACCTTTCCACTTCCACAGAACGCGGCGGTGGATGATATGACGCTCACTGTGGGCGATCGGGTGGTGAAAGGCACGATCAAAAAACGGGAAGAAGCTCGAGCGATTTATGAGGCGGCGAAGCGACGCGGCAATGTGGCGGGCCTGTTGGATCAGGAACGTCCCAATATTTTTACTCAATCGGTGGCGAATATTCTGCCAGGGGAAAAGATTACGATCACGATCAGTTATGTGGAGACCTTGTCCTATGATGGTGGAAGGTATTCGGTCGTATTCCCTATGGTGGTGGGACCTCGGTATATCCCAGGCCAACCCATTGCGCAAGAGCCGCCATCACAGCCATTGGGTGGCGGGTGGGCGTATGACACCGATCAAGTCCCGGATGCCTCACATATCACTCCATCTGTGGTGAAACCGGGCACGCGTTCGGGTCATGACCTATCGTTGTCGGTGAAAATCGATGCGGGGGTGCCAATTCACAACATCCGGTCAACAACCCATGAGATTGCGGTTGCTCATTTGAAGGCTTCTCAGGCTGAAGTGCATCTTAAACAAGAAGCGACGATTCCCAATAAAGACTTTATTCTCACCTATACGGTGGGTGGAGAAGATATTCATGATGCGGTGCTAACTCATCGCAACGGGGAGAATGGGTTTTTTACCCTCTTGTTGCAACCGCCGGATCGCGTGAAGACGGATGAGGTGACACCAAAGGAATTGGTGTTTGTCTTGGACACCTCAGGGTCCATGTCGGGGTTTCCGCTGGATAAGGCCAAAGAAACCATGCGGTTGGCCATTGATGGGCTCAACCCGCGGGATACATTTAATCTCATCACCTTTGCGGGGGATACGCATATTCTGTTTCCGGAACCCGTGCCGGCGACGCCGGCGAATGTCCAAAAGGCTCAAGGGTTTCTGGCGTCCCGTTCGGGTGGGGGCGGCACGGAAATGATGAAAGCCATTCAAGCCGCATTAGATCCCAGTGATTCCCAGGAACATCTGCGAATCGTCTGTTTTATGACGGACGGGTATATCGGCAATGATATGGCCATTGTTGGCGAAATCCAAAAGCACGCCAATGCCAGGGTCTTTGCCTTTGGCATTGGCTCCAGTGTCAATCGGTTTTTGTTAGATAAGATGGCGGAACAGGGTCGTGGCGAAGTGGAATATGTGGGATTGCAAGATGATGGCTCGGCAGCCGCCCGCCGGTTTCATGAACGAGTGCAACATCCGTTGCTCACAGACATTTCGGTGGATTGGGATGGTCTGGATGTGTCAGAGGTCTACCCCAAGCGTCTGCCAGATCTGTTTAGCGCCAAACCCTTGGTCCTAACCGGGCGCTATACCACGCCGGGAAAAGCGACCATTCGGCTGCGCGGCAAGGTTGTAGGGCATTCCGTGGTGCGAAAGATTGACGTGGATTTCCCAGGATTTGAACCCGAGCATGATGTCTTGGCGACGCTGTGGGCCCGAACTAAGATTGCGGATCTGATGTCGCAAGATTTCAACGGCATTCAGCAAGGCAATCCCAAGCCGGATGTGAAAAATGCCATCACCCAACTTGGTCTAGACTATCGATTGATGACTCAATTCACATCCTTTGTGGCGGTCGAAGAATTGATCATCACTGAAGGCGGACAACCACGGCGTGTAGAAGTCCCCGTCGAACTACCCGATGGCGTGAGTTATGAAGGGATCTTTGGTCGAGATGATCAGCGGACTGCTGGTTTCCGCAATCGTGCAATGAGACCTGCAGCCAAAATGAGCCAGGGTTTCCTTGGCGGCGTGGCAGCTCAAGAAGCGTATAGCGCGGCCCCACCGGTTATGGCGGATACCTTAGAGGAAGATCGTTCTACGGTAACCCTCAATGAACCAGAGTCGAAATTAGATGTGGCTTTGTTGACGATGGTGGACAAAAGGAAAGAAGGAAAGGATTTTTCATCTGATGAATCAGCCAGGATCAAAGATGGAAAAGTCATGATACAAGTGTGGCTCACAGATACAAAAGAAGAAACCCTGTCACAATTAAAAAAGGTGGGCTTTAAATCTGTCGCCAAACCCAAATCAGGCCACCTAGTCATCGGGTATGTTCCTATCGAACAGTTAGAAGCTCTGGCTACGTTAGAAGTTGTTCTCTATGTCATTCTGCAACCTGCGGCGGCATAGTAGTAAGGTTGACCCTGCTAAGCGGCTCGGGTATTCACCCGAGCCGCCCGTCTTTGTTGTCATACCTGTAGGCTTGAAATAAGTCCACGGGAAGGATTCCTAGGATACATTGATAAAACGTGTATTGGGATTTGGCTCTCAGCCCATGGCACCTTATGGTGCGTAAAATAATAGGAAAAATTTGTAGAAAAAAAGTTTTTAGAATATAATGTACACATGTAGTAATTTTTGTAGATATGAGGAAATTATGGCCTTGAACATCAGGAATCAGGAAGCAGAAAAACTGGCAGAGGCAGTGGCGGCCATCACCGGCGAAACCAAGACTCAGGCTGTTACGGAAGCCCTGAGGGTGCGCCTTGAAACGCTCAAACGTCGCAAGCGCCGGCGTAGTGTGGCAGATCGACTCGATGAAATTGCCAAACATTGTGGATCACTACCTGTTCTGGATAAACGGAGTCCGGATGAAATTCTTGGTTACGATGAACAGGGGTTGCCGACATGATCGTTATTGATAGCTCGGCGGTCCTGGCGATTCTTCATGATGAGCCGGAGCGTCGAAAGTTTAATGAGGCGATTGAAAAAGCCGAACTATGTCTGATCTCGACGGCCAGTTTTGTGGAAGCATCCATAGTGCTAGAAGCACGCAAGGGGTATGAAGGTGTGCGGGATTTTGATCTGTTTATAGCCCATGCAGGCATAAAATTGGCTGAGGTGGATGTGGAGCAGGCCGAAATCGCGAGAACGGCTTTCCGTCAGTTTGGCAAGGGGCGTCATGCGGCAAATCTGAATTTCGGAGATTGTTTTTCCTATGCTCTAGCCAAATCCAATGATCTTCCCCTGTTATTTAAGGGGAACGACTTCTCCCAGACGGATATTGAACCGGCCGTATAAGGACCAAAAGTGATTATAGGCTTTAATCCCATTTTTGGGACAAATTTTTAGCAGGATAAAGATGATGTTTGAACCGGACGAATGTGAGAAATGGATTTCAGATCCGCTTTTTTGTACCAGGTTAATGGTGATAAAAGCGGTTATCACCATTAAACGGTTTCCAGAAAAGTCCAGAAAGCCATGCCCTCAAAACTGCCTACGATTATTTCCAAAACCAAGCCCACGCTGACCTCAGCGGAATATCAGCAGCTCGCGGACGTGCCGCCCGAACTGGAATGGTTTGCGAACATCGACAACCAGAAAACGCGCCGGGCGTACAAGATCGACATCGAGGACTTTACCTCCTTTATGGGGATTCACTCACCGGAGGCCATGCGCACCGTGACACGCGCCCATGTGCTGGCCTGGCGGAAAAAACTAGAAACCCAAGCCTCCAGTCCGGCCACGATCCGGCGCAAGCTCTCGGCCCTTTCATCCCTGTTTGATCATCTGTGTGAGCGCAACGCGGTCACGCATAATCCAGTGAAGGGCGTGAAGCGGCCCAAGTCCAACAGTAACGAGGGCACGACCCCGGCGATCAGTGACGCCGAAGCCAGACACCTGCTTGAACGGCCAGACCCAGAGACGCTCAAGGGAAAACGAGACCGGGCCATTCTTGCCACCCTGCTCTATCACGGCATCCGGCGCGAAGAACTTTGTACGTTACGGGTGAAGGATTTGGAAAACCGAAAGGGG
>QJYE01000325.1 GCA_003235785.1 Nitrospirota bacterium | reverse complement strand
AACATGCGAGGCCGAGGTGCAACGCTTCATCGATGAAGACGCCCAGCAAGCCTTTGACCTCACCACCAGTCCCCTGTGGCGCGCCCACCTCCTTCGCCTGGGGCCTGAGGAGCATGCGTTCTTCCTCACCTTGCACCACATCATTACCGATGGCTGGTCGATGGGGATTCTGTTCCAGGAACTGAGCAGGCTCTATGTCGGACACGTGACAGGTCAACCGGCGACACTCCCGCCGCTGCCTCTCCAGTATGCCGACTTTGCCATCTGGCAGCGGCAGTCCCTACAGGGCGACGCATTGGACCGGCAACTCACCTACTGGCGCGACCAACTGGCCGAGGCGCCCCCCTCCCTCGATCTTCCGACCGATGCCCCACGGCCCTTGCAGCAAACCCACCGGGGTGATCGCATTTCCTTCACGTTTCCCCCCTCGCTCACCCAGGCACTCCAGACACTCAGTCAGCGGGAAGGAGTGACCTTGTTTATGACCCTGCTGGCCGTCTTTCAGATTCTCTTGGCCCGTTACACCGGCCAACGGGATATTCTCGTGGGCACCCCCATTGCCGGACGTACACATACCGAACTGGAGGGCCTCATTGGCTTTTTCGTCAATACCTTGGTTCTCCGCACACAATTCCAGGGGCAGCCCACCTTTCGGGAAGTGCTACAGCAGGTGCGAGCCACGTGCCTCGACGCCTATGCGCATCAGGACCTCCCCTTCGAGAAGTTGGTCGAGGCGCTGCAGCCGGTGCGTGATCCCAGCCGCCACCCCCTTTTTCAAGTCATGTTTCAACTGCATCAGCGGGAGTTGACCAGTAAGCTTGACTTGGCGCATGTGCAGGTGGAATCCATCCACGGGAACACACAGACAGCCAAATTTGATCTCTTATTCGGACTCGTCCTGAGCCACGAAACGCTGAAAAGCACGGTCACCTTTAATAGGGAGCTTTTTGACCCAAGCACAATTAGCCGTCTCACTACACATTATCAGACCCTCTTAAGAGGTCTTGTGGAAGATCCATCACAAGCCGTGAGTCAACTTCTTTTACTGACTGACGCGGATCGCCAACAACAACTAGTTGAGTGGAATGCGCCCCTGGCACTCGACCTCCCGTCACTTTGCGTACATCAATTGTTTGAGGAACAAGTTGAACGCATACCGGATGCGATCGCGATCGTCTTCGAAGACCGGCAATTGACTTACCGTGAGCTAAATCAGCGGGCCAATCAGCTGGGCCATTTTTTAAGAGAGCACGGGGTTGGCCAAGAAGTATGCGTGGGGATCTGTCTGGAACGTCAGGTGGAACTCATTATCAGTCTGCTAGGCATTTTGAAAGCTGGCGGAGCATATGTGCCCTTGGATCCCGCTGCTCCTGCGGATCGCCTGCGCTTTATGTTCGAGGATGCTGAGATGGCGATGGTGTTAACGTCTGCCGCTCTCCGGGATCGGCTGATAGCCGATCTAGGCCCTTCCGGGCCTTCAGGTTCTCAGGTGTGCCCTTTAATTGCCTTGGATAGAGAGTGGGCCATCCAGGTCCACGAGGACCTCAGTCCTGTACGTCCAGCCGTCCATGCAGAGAATCTGGCCTATGTGATGTATACGTCCGGCTCGACGGGGCAGCCCAAAGGCGTGGGGATTCCCCATCGCGCCGTAGTGCGGCTCGTCAGGCACCCCACATATATGAAGTGGTCTCCCCACGCCGTCTGTCTACAGTTCGCCTCACCCGCATTTGACGCAACCACGTTTGAGATCTGGGCGTGTCTGGTCCAGGGAGGCAAACTGGTTCTAGCCCCCCCCTTCCTACCGTCATTGGATGAATTTGGCGACTTATTGCAGCGTCATCAAATTACGATCTTGTGGTTGACCGCAGGGTTGTTTCATGAAATCGTGGATTGGAACATCAAGGCGCTAAGCCCCGTGCAGATACTCTTGGCCGGCGGCGATGTGTTATCGCCAGCCCATGTCCGACGTCTGGGTGAACAGTTGCCAAATTGTCAATTGATCAATGGGTACGGCCCTACTGAGAACACGACCTTCACCTGTTGTTTCCCAATCCCTTTCGTCGAAGACTTTGGGAATTCCGTGCCCATTGGTCGACCTATTGCCCAAACGCAGGTGTATGTGCTGGATACCCAGCAACATCTGGTGCCAAAGGGGGTAACCGGTGAACTGTATATAGGTGGCTTGGGTCTGGGGCGTGGGTATCATCATCAACCGGATTTGACCGCAGATAAATTTATTCCTCATCCCTTCAGCACGGTACCAGGATTGCGTTTGTATCGGAGTGGGGACATGGTTAGATACCGACCAGACGGGACTCTTGATTTTCTCGGCAGGCGAGATCGTCAGGTGAAGATTCGAGGCTACCGGATCGAATGTGGCGAAATCGAAACTCTGCTCACCGCGCATCCGGACGTTTGGGAAGTCGCGGTCATGTCCAAGGAAGACAGCCAGGGGAACAAACGCCTCGTGGCATATATCGTCACGGAGAGCGGATCGAATACCCCCATTTCTGAGTTTCGGGATTTTCTAGGCCAAAGCTTACCCCCATACATGATCCCTACCGATTTTGTTTTTCTAGATGCTTTTCCCTTGACCTCCAATGGAAAGGTCGACCGAAGTAAGCTCCTAATGGAAAATCAACGATCCTCTCAAGAGGAAGAGGCCTATGTGGCTCCAAGGAATTCCTTGGAATGGCAATTGACCAAGATTTGGGAAACCGTATTGGGGAGGCAGCCTATCGGGGTAACCGATAATTTTTTCAGCTTGGGCGGAGAGTCTTTAATGGCAGTGCGGATGTGTTCAGAGATGGAACGAGCTCTCCAAAAGAAGATTCCCGTTCCTCTGATTTTTCATGCCCAAACGATTGAACAGTTAGCTAAAAAAATTGGTCAGAGAGAAGAGCCTGAACCATCGCCTCTAATGGTGCCGATTCAAGCCAGCGGGTCTAATCCGCCGATCTTTGGTGTGTTGTTTGGCGCGACCTTCATGCCATTCATGAAATATTATCCCAACCAACCGTTCTACATGTTTTTCAACCAAGGCCATGATGGCAAACCCGCCATGCATACAACCGTGGAAGAAATAGCCCGGTGGTATTTGAAAGAAATACGAACCATCCAGCCCCATGGTCCTTATTATTTAGCCGGATATTCTTTTGGAGGAATGGTGGCCTATGAAATAGCCCAACAACTTCGTAGGCAGGGAGAGACTATTGCGCTTCTTGCCTTAGTAGACCCAACACCTTCATTTTCTCAAATAGACCCAACCTTGTGGAAAATTCAACTGAGCCGTTTGTTAAGAAACACGACGGATGGGGGGTATCAATGGTCAACCTATTTCACTAAGCTTCCTCAAGTTCTTTTCACCAAGATATTTTCTGCTTCTCTATGGAGATTGCAAAGGTTGAAAATCCAATCTATGGTTACCATTAAAAAAATGCGCTGCACCATGTTTTTCGGAGTAGGTTATCCCCTCTCACCTTCTCTCCGTCAATTTTACCGAAATCAGGTGGTTCAAGAAGCCGCCAGACAATATATTCCACAAAAGTATCTCGGGCAGGTCGCTCTCTTTAAAACCAATAATTTTGCGGAACAGTCTTGGCGCAAATTATGTGCGGAGGTGACACAGGTGTATGATTTTCCCACAGGACATTTGGATCTCGTTGATGGACCCCATACCCAAACCCTCCTCCGGAATTTAATGGATTGTCTTAAAGAAGCCCAGAAAAAACAGGGAATGAAACGAGGATAAAAAATCACGAAGAGGACCTTCACGCCAAAGAAAAATGGGAATCTTCTGTTCGTCCTAACCCTCTTTGCTAAATTGAAAAATTAAGCAGCGTAACCCATGGACGCTTCATATTGCTTTAAATCCTTACTCTTTTTAGATCGCGATGGATTCAATTTTTGTGAATGCTCGAACCGAGAATGAGGGTTTGCTATTGAGGTCAATTTTGGCATTCGCCAAACAGATTCAGGGCAGCATAAAATGTCCCATCATGGTTAATCAGATCGCCGGGGGAAAATCCCCCTCCTGGAGTTTTGACGATTTGGAGAAAGGGGGGGTCGCTCTCGTAAATTATAGTACGCCCTGTTTATTCGGGGCTCAAACCGGTATGGAACAAACATTGAGTCGGTTCAAAAATGCCGGTGGCCGACTCCCAAATGGAAAAAGCGGTGCGAGTCCCTTGGCATCCTGTACCAACCTCCTGTACGA
>QJYE01000533.1 GCA_003235785.1 Nitrospirota bacterium | reverse complement strand
GGACCAGATCTATGAAGGTCCTCACCACGGTCCCTATCAACCGCTGGATCAGCGGACCACCGTTAGTCGTAAAGCGTGAGGCGAAAAAAATGCAGTCGTTTTGCGTTACCCATTACGCCTCATGCATTACGTCATGAAAGCCATTTATCCTATCACTACAGTCGAACCTCTTAAATGATTTCTCCTCCTACGTATGATGTTCTCATTGTCGGAGCCGGCCTTGCAGGGATGCGGGCTGCCATTTCCGCACACCAACAGGGCGCTTCTGTCGCGCTTCTCACCAAGGTCCATCCTGTCCGTAGTCATTCCAATGCCGCACAAGGAGGGATCAATGCCGCACTCACTGATCGTGGAGATAAGTGGGAAGACCATGCCTTTGAAACCGTGAAGGGCAGCGATTACCTGGCTGACCAAGATGCCGTTGAAGTGCTCGCCCAAGATGCCGGACACGACATAATTACGCTGGAGCATATGGGCGTGATCTTTAATCGCAACGACGAAGGACAACTAGGCACCAGACGTTTTGGTGGGCAAAAAAAAGCGCGGACGTTTTTTGTCTCAGACTTCACCGGGCAAGCCATGCTCCATGTCCTCTATGAGCAATTGATGCAGGCCAAACTTCCCGTCTACGAAGAATGGTTTGTCACATCACTCGTCAAAGACGAACAGGGCCATTGCGCCGGACTGGTGGCCTTTGAGATGCGCACGGGTCAATTTGCACTGTTCCGGGCCAAGACAGTCATCATGGCGTCAGGCGGATTAGGCCGTGTCTATGAACCCAGCACCAATGCCCTGATTTGCACAGGCGATGGCATGGCCGTGGCCTACCGCGCCGGTGCGCCCCTCATGGACATGGAAATGGTGCAATATCACCCGACCACATTGAAGGGCAAGGGCTTGCTCATCACTGAAGCCGCCAGAGGGGAAGGGGCCTATCTTCTGAATAAACAAGGTGACCGTTTCATGAAGCACTATGCGCCAACCATGTTGGAATTGGCCTCGCGGGATGTGGTGTCGCGTGCGGAGCAGATTGAAATTAATGAAGGCCGTGGCATGAACGGTTGCGTATTTCTTGACTGCCGGCATTTAGGCCGCGCCTTTCTTCAAAACCGCCTGGGACAAATTTATGCCGAAGCTCAAACATTTGCCAACATCGATCTCGCGGAAGAACTCCTCCCCATTCGTCCCGGCATGCATTATCAAATGGGTGGAATCAAAACGGATACGGAAGGACGATGCTGGGATATTCACAATCAATGGAAAGGGTTGCCAGGCCTGTTCGCGGCAGGAGAGACGGCCTGCGTGAGCTTACATGGCGGCAACCGGCTTGGCGCCAATTCTCTCCTGGATACCATTGTCTTTGGCCGCCGGGCGGGACAATGTGCGGCCAACTATTCCCGCACGATCCCACCCCCGACCATTTCAGAACGCAGCATGGAAGCCGACCAGCATCTCGTCGCCACCATCCTGGCTCGCAAAGGCCCAGGAGAGCGCCCGGCGGCCCTCCGCTTAGAGATGGGAACAACCATGAATCGCTATGTGTCCGTGTTTCGAGAACAAGAAGGACTGGAAACCGCGCGCCAACATATTCAAGCATTAAAAGCCCGATGGCCGGACGTGACCATTGACGACAAAGGGCAAGTGTATAACACCGGAATGATTGCCGTACTCGAATTGAGCTTTATGTTAGATTGTGCCGAGGCCATCATCGCGGGAGCGTTAACCCGGAAAGAAAGTCGCGGCGCCCATTTCCGAACAGATTACTTAGATCGTGATGACGAGGACTGGTTACAGCATATCTTGCTCTATCATCAGCCGGGGAGCGAACCTCTTACGGATTTCCTTCCCGTCACCATCACCCAATGGCAACCTCAAATCCGTGTGTATTAATCTTGCGGTTTATCCGCCTTCCTCATCTGTTTTGATAGAATGAAGGGAACCTGAGAGCCTCTCAGTCGGTGACACATGAATTCGATCCCCATGCACACCACTCTGCGAGTCCGCCGCTTCAATCCAGAGCAGGATCACCCTTCGCCCTACTACCAGGAATACGACCTGGCATTCGATCCATCAGACAGTGTGTTAGACGGGCTGATCAAAGTGAGGGAAACCATTGACGACTCCCTCACCCTCCGGTGCTCCTGCCGGGGTGCCATTTGCGGGTCATGCGGCATGCGCATCAATGGCCATGCCACCCTCGCCTGCAAGACAAAAATTATCTCGGTCGCCCCGCTTGGTGGAACGATTGACGTAGAGCCCATGAACAATATGCCGGTGATAAAAGATTTGGTCACCGACATGACGCCATTTTGGGAAAAGATTCGCCGGATTCAACCCTGGTTGCGACCCGCAGAGCCGGCACCAGTTGCCGAATACCTCGCTCCACCAGAATCCATGAACCACTTGGCCGGAGTCATGAGTTGCATTATGTGCGGCGTCTGCGTCTCGGATTGCACAGTGCTGGAAGTCGACAAACAGTTTCTCGGGCCGGCGGCGCTCGCCAAAGCCTATCGGTTTGTGGCCGATCCACGCGACGTCACCACAGCCACCCGTTTGGAGGCGCTCAACCAACCAAGCGGCATGTGGGATTGCACGCGCTGTATGGAATGTATTCAGGTCTGCCCAAAAGGCGTCGGGCCGATGGACAGAATCATGGCGTTGAGGTCAAAGGCCATGGCTGAAAAGATGCCGGCCACCTGCGGTTCCCGGCATGCAGAGGCATTCACGGACATCATCAAGCATAAAGGCATTCTGGACGAACCCATGTTGGCAATTCGAACCTTTGGGCTCAAACATGTGGGACGTTTATTGGGAATGATCCCCATGGTGTTTCAATCAGTCCTCAAAGGCAAGATCCCTATGTCCGGACCGTTGCATCGCCCGATCTCCAGTATCCAGCACATTCAACGACTCTTTAAACGGGTACGAACCAAATCATGAAATACGCCTTCTTCCCGGGCTGCGTCTCCAAGGGCGCCTGCCCTGAACTCTATCAATCCGTCATGCAGGTGTATCCTAAACTGGGTATTGCCCTCGAAGAAATGACCACCGCTTCCTGCACCGGCGCGGGCGTCCTGCAAGAGAAAGATGAGAAATTAGGTGACGTCCTCAATGCGCGAACGTTTGCCCTGGCTGAGAAACAGGGCCTGCCTATTATGACCATTTGCAGCACCTGCCAGGGCGTCATGAGCCAAGCCAATCATCGGCTGACCACTCAACCAGCCTATCTGGAAGAAGTGAATGAAACCTTACAAGAGGAAGGACTCACCTATCGCGGCACCACCACGATCAAACATTTTCTGTGGATTTTATTAGAAGATGTGGGTGAGGACGTGCTTCGCCAACGCATCACCAAGCCCTTAACCGGGCTTCGAGCCGCCCCATTTTACGGGTGTTATATTCAGCGGCCAACTGAGGCTTTAGGTTTTGAAGAACATCCTGATCGCGGCAAATCATTGGAACGCATCATTGAAATTCTTGGCGCAGAAATAGTCGACTTTCCAGGAAAAACCCGATGCTGCGGCTTACCCATTCTCACCATCAATAAAGTCAATTCCTTATCCATGGTGGCCACCCATACTCTCGACGCGAAATCACATGGCGCCGACATCATGGTCACACCCTGTCCTCTCTGCCATCTCAACCTGGACGGCATGCAATCCCAAGCCGCAAATCAGGAACACACGACCATTAACCTTCCCATTCTCCACCTCCCCCAACTCCTGGGGCTGGCCATGGGGATGGACCCCAAATCCTTAGGCTTACAACGAAACCTCATATCACCTACGTCTGCCCTCGCAAAGATGAACCTCTGCCTGTAATTTTTTGAAGATTGATAGAGACAGCTATTCCCACTACGCTCGGAGTTAAGCGACCAATGACAAACTCCAAAATCATTCCTAGGAGCAAGATGCTATGAGTACAAAAACCAAAGAAATATTGAATCAAGCCCTAGAGCTTCCCCCGATAGAAAAAGCCCGTCTTGTTGATTGCCTTCTTTCAAGTCTTGATAAGCCAGATGAAGCCATTGATGGTCTTTGGCGGCAAGAAGTCGAAAAAAGAGTTGAAGCATACCAAGGGGGAGAACTTGCCTCTGTATCGCTCCAGCAGGCCCTGTCCAAATATCAGAGATAATGCAAATTCGGCTGTTAGAAGTTGCCCAGCAAGAACTTGATGAAGCTGTCACCTATTTTAATTCAGAACAAGCAGGATTAGGGGCCG
>QJYE01000427.1 GCA_003235785.1 Nitrospirota bacterium | reverse complement strand
CTTTTTTCCAAATCGAAGGCATGCCTCAAGCAGGCTTGTCTATCAAAAGCACTCCTAATAATCTAACCCTGTCGATTGAGCCGATTCCGATTCGATTTGCGCGGGAGCATGAAGGTGGACGCTATTGGTTGGGGTCGGCGGCGGCTGTCTTACAATGGCAGGACCGAACGTTGAAGGGGCGGGTGATCTATGAATATTTCATGATGCCCGAGTTTAACCGCCTCTCACGAACTTATTGGGGCTTGTGGAAACATTTTCAAGGTCTCTATCTGGTGGTTCAAGGCCTGGGTGATCTCTATGTGCATTCACAAGAAAGTGACATGATGGCACCGTTGGTTGGAACGGTGAGCGGCTTTTTGGCCGTTCGGGGTAAAACGGAGTCGCTTCAGGTGTTGCAAGTCACGCTCTTAGATCATAACCAGGCCTGGGGATTGTATCGATGGCCCAGCGCATGGGGGCTCAACTGGGTCAACAAAGCCGGAGCGGGCCGTGCTCAATTAGAAATTCACGATCTCAAGACGATGGGTAATTGGGTTATTGGCGGTTTTGGGATGGGAATCGTTCACGGAATTGTCCACTACAATGGGCAGGACTATCCTGCCTATGGGTTAGCGGAATTGATCATGTGATGACGACTGTGCCCTCTATCAGTGGGAAGCTGTTCCTTGGAATGACGATGGTGGCTTTGGCTTTCCTGTGGTTACCACTCCTGGAGGGAGGGTGTTGGGCTGCCCAAGATGCTGATGCCGATCATTCGCCCGCTATCGAAGCAAAGTCGGAGGGGAATACTTGTCCCACCGATTTATCCATTCTCCAACCAGAAGTCGAAGCCGCTTTACAGCATGTGAGGCTTTCCTCATTTCGAACGACTATTCTGGCGTCTTTACAGGCATCGATTCCTGAAGCCATTGCACAGACAGATGGGCTCTCTGAACATATCCTCTTTCTCAAACAAGAAATTCTTCGGCAAGATCAAGAGCGGGCACATGCAGAAGCCGCCGCCCGTGAAATCGTCAAGGATGCTGCCCCGCTTTTTCAGCCATGTCGACGGGAAGAGGAAAGTCAGTATTGCTATGCGATGGATCAATATTTCATTGCGACCGCAGCCAATCTCGTCAATCGAGCATTTTTGTCGGCTCTTGAATGTTATCGAGGGCAGGGGATTTGGTAACCATTGTAATGTCTTTCCATGGATGAAGAAGAGAGGAAGGCGACGATGGGGGTGACACCTCTTAACCTGCTTCAGGATATCCCTGAACATCCTCCAAGCGAGTTGATCGAACAGTTGGTGACTGCTCCTTCTGTCAGAATTGAACGCATTGTCTCTCGTGGGCAGAATTCACCGACTGGGTTTTGGTACGACCAAGATGAACATGAGTGGGTGGCTGTTCTTGCCGGAAATGCGCAACTCCAAATTGAAGGGGTGGAGCGGCTGGTTACGTTGAATCCTGGAGATACCTATCACATCCCGGCCCACACGAAACATCGTGTGGCTTGGACCGAGCCGAACCACAATACCATCTGGCTGGCCGTGTTTTGGAAGGATTAATCCTACTATAGTAGTTGAACGTTGAATTCTGGCAATTCAAAGCTCCTTTGCCCTTTCAGGAGGTTGTTCCGGGGAGGAACGAACGGTGGGAGCGAGGGTGCTGGCTTGTTGAGTCGTTAATTCACTCTGGAAACAAGGGGAACTATGGAAAGACCTGTGACAAAGGATTTGGATATGCGACATGATATTGGGAAAGTAGAAGGAAGGGGTGGAGATTTGTTGCTGGAAGCCCACGATCAAAGATGACGACACCCACACTTATTTATGTAGCTGATCCCATGTGCTCATGGTGCTGGGGGTTTTCGCCGGTTCTTGAGGAGATCAGGCAGTTGTATCATGGTCGGGTAACGTTTCAATTGATGTTGGGTGGACTGCGTCCAGGTAACACCGAACGGTTTGATGAGTCCCGGCGTGCGTATATTCTTCAGCATTGGCATGCTGTGAATGAACGAACAGGCCAGCCCTTTAACTTCGAATTTCAGATGGGTCCCACGTTTACCTATGATACAGAGCCGGCTTCACGGGCTACTGTGGTCATCCGACAAATCGCTCCTGGAAAAGAATGGGAATTTTTGAAACGTATTCAGGAAGCTTTTTACGTACAGAATGCTGATGTGACCAAAGCGGAAACGCTTGAAGGGGTAGCGGTGGCATCAGGTATGGAGGCTTCACAGTTTCGTGAGGCCTATCACGATCCCCAAACCAAGCAATTGCTCTGGGAGGAATTTGATCAATCGCGACAATTAGGCGTGAGTGGTTTTCCAACGCTGCTCGGCCGAGAAGAGCAATCTGTTTCCGTGCTCATGCATGGGTATCAAGAGATTGGAGCCTTGAGGGTGGGCATTGAGCATTTTCTTCAAAAGTTTGCCTGAATTGACCATGTCTTAATGCCAACAACTGAAAACGAGAATACCGTAGAATGTTTCATAATAATTTATTTGTCACAGGAGGTGCTGCAATGAGAATGATGAGGAAGTTGATTGTGATGGTTGGGTTGGTGGGAGGCTTGAGTGTTGCCGTCGTTTCAACTGGCGGCGCCGAAATGTCCAAATGGAATTTAGACAAGGATCATACGACCCTGGGATTTGAAGTTGTTCATATGGTGGTATCCAAAACCAAAGGCAAGTTTACCGAGTACTCCGGAACTGTGGAGATGGATGCTGAGAAACAAGAGTTTAAAACGATTGAAGCGGTGATTCAAACGGCTTCCGTTACGACAGATCATCAAAAACGAGATGACCATCTTCGAAGCGCTGACTTTTTTGATGCGAAAACATTTCCAACGATGACCTACAAAATGAAAAGCTACACTAAGTCCGGTGATCAGTATACGGCGGTTGGTGATTTCACGCTGTTAGGTGTCACCAAGGAATTGACCTTAGTTGGCACCTTTAATGGTGTCGCTCAAGATCCCTGGGGCAACACGCGAGCAGGGTTCACCGCAGAGGGCACATTGAATCGCAAAGACTTCGGAATGAAATTTAGTAAATTGCTCGATAATGGTGGGTTGATGGTTGGTGATGAGGTCAAATTGAAATTAGAGATTGAAGTCATCAAAGAAAAGAAAATGGAAAAGGTGAAACATTAATCTTGGGTTCCTTCACGCGCCGAGATAAAAGGGGAGACCCTTCATCGGTTCCAACTGTTTTTGCCCATGCTGGCCGTCCTCCCGCCAAACGCAGTGGGAGGACGTTTTCTTAATCCTAGACATTCTTCTCTTTTGGTACATCGCAGGACAGTAGGGGAAAGACCTTCCGCGGTTTCGCACATACGTCCCGCAGGGATGTCTCTCTTGTTCCTTCTTTGCCGTCATTCCCGCAGTATGTGAGCCTGCCTCTGTGGTTGTTGGCAGGGGCGGGAATCCATCCGGAATTTCTTAAAATGCAGAGTCAAGCCAATACCTATTCGAATGTGGAAAACAACAAGATGGATTCCCAATAGAAAATGTGGGGAATGAGGTCGAATGAAGGGACGGACGGAGAAGGCGGTTTTTGGGTAAAGTTCTGTTGGTTTATGACGGGTTGGCGAGTCGATTGATAAGGGCCAGGACAAACTGCATGGCGGTCTTGACCACATCTGGATTGATCGTGGCAGCGGTGTCTGATGGTTGGTGGAAGTTCGGGTGGACTCCTGCACTGACAATCGTGATTGTGGGGATTTCAGCATCATGAAATGGCACATGATCGCCGCCGGGAAAATATCCATATAATGTGATCTTTTCGGTTAATCCCACATCTTCGACTGCTTGTTGGGTGATTGATCTAGCTAATCCTGTGACTCCGACTGTTAACGTTCCGTTCCCGACTCCCACATGGTCGAGGTTGATCATGGCTACGGTCTTCTCTAATGGCCAAGCTGGATGGCCTACGTAGTGTTTTGATCCCAAGAGCCCTCGTTCCTCACCATCGAATGAGACAACGAGGATACTTCGTTGAGGCTTCCTCTCCTCTTCTGCTAAGCGGCGGGCTACCTCTAGCATGACGGCCGTTCCTGATGCATTATCGTCCCCTCCTGGAAATTGAAGCCCGGCCTGTTCGCCAAAATGATCCCGATGAGCACCAATGAGAATGACCTCATCTTGGTGGATGGAACTCACACCCGGGATGACGCCTAACACGTTGGTCAGGGAGCCGGCTTGGGATTGACTGTTCCATTTGAGATGGCCAACAAGTGGAA
>QJYE01000359.1 GCA_003235785.1 Nitrospirota bacterium | reverse complement strand
AGCGATTTCTTCCAACATATGAATCACCGCTTCATTGGCCCCACCATGGAGCGGTCCCTTCAAGGTGCCAATGGCTGACGAGATGACCGTGTACGGGTCTGCCAGGGTTGAGGCGGTCACCATGCCACTGAAGGTGGAGGCGTTCATGGTGTGTTCCGCATGTAAGATCAAGCAGACATCGAATATTTTGGCTAACGCGGGATCAGGTATCTGTTCGGTCAACATATAGAGGAAATTCTCGGCATAAGAAAGGTCATCTCGTGGTGGGATGGCCTCATCTCCTCGTCGAAGACGAGCAAAGGCCGCCACGAGGGTGGGAAGTTTGGCGATGAGTCGAACGGCCGTGAGATAGCGGGTGGCTTCTTCTCGAACATGGTCCGCAGGATAGAACATTCCTAATGCCGCAACGGACGCTTGCAGCGCGTCCATGGGATGCCCCTGTTCCGGAAGTGATTTCAACAGATCGGTTATACCGTATTTGATGCGACGGTGATGAGTAATATCCCTGGTGAAATGCTCTAACTCAAGCTGGGTGGGAAGTCGATTGAACAGCAGGAGAAACGCGGTTTCGAGGAAGGAGCTGTGTTCCGCCAGATCTTCAATGCGGATTCCACGATATTCTAAAATTCCACGTTCCCCATCCACAAAACTGACGGAAGATTTCGCAGCCGGGATTCCGGCTAACCCAGGGAAAAAATCACGCATGTGCCTCGGTTCCTCTATTTATCTAATGTCGCACTTTATATTCATTATAGCGTTACGCTGCCTTTGTTCCCAAGCGGTAATGCGTGGGTACAGGAACGGAACGGCCTCCTGCATTGGTATCCCTACAAAGATTCGAGTGTGAATGTAGGCCGTGGCCTGCATATTTTCAAGGCCGTCCGTCTGATTTTCAACGAATAATCAAACGCAACCCCTTGGATTTGTTTTGGAAATTGGGAATGCTATTTATGCGGAACAGCCTTTGCAATAAACAAATTATTATTGATCAGGAATGGCCGGATATCCAGTCTTGGTGGGCATCACATGCTGAGGAGGTTGACGATGAAACAGTTCAGCTATCTTTGTGCCTGGGTGTTGGTTCTGGGTTGTCAAGGGGTGACGCCAAGTTTGGCCGGAGATTTGGCAAGTAGCAGCGCCCTTCTATTGAGCCAAAAAGGGGTGCAAGTCCAATCGGCAGAATCGGAACGGAGGGTGTCGCAATTTCAAAATATCGAAGGGATGCTTAAAGAAATTCAAGGCAATATCTATGTCGTGGAACGAAAGAACACCCATCAAGCCATTCGAGTGGAAATCGGGAAGGATACGGCATTCCCGAACGGGCAAAAGGAGCCTGGTCAAATGGTACAGGCTCTGATTTCTACCAGTGATGGGCATGCGTTGATCATTCGTTGACGAATTCAGTAAGAGACGAGTGCGGTAGATTACGAATGCGGGAGGGTCGGACATTTCAGGATGTTCACGTTGTTACTTGGGGGAGTCACAGTTTGAACCCTGGAGTGTTCGACCTTCCGCTATTTTTGGAAAGTGCCACGTATTGGAGGGGAGGCCAATGATGAGGTGCGAAACCTGTTCTCATGAATGTACTATGGTTGACTTTGTGACGCTTCGCAATCTGTGTGAGCATTTCTATTTAGACTCGTTAGCCGAAAAGCAGAAACCATTCTTGGGCTCATCAACCATCTCTCGGTATGCGGGAAGAGACGATCAACGTCTATTGCCCCGAGCTAAAGCTGCTGGCACGAGGGATGCGTTGATGCCTCTCAAACAATAAGGGGCAAGGGCTAGGGTTTTGGGGTGGGAGAGGCCTGCTGCTCGGCGTGATAGGAACTTCGGACGAGAGGGCCTGATTCCACATGGTGAAATCCTAGCGCTAAGGCTTCCTGTTTAAATCCCTCAAATTCTTCAGGTGTGTAAAAGCGAGACACGGGTGCATGTTGTAACGTCGGACGAAGATATTGGCCGATGGTGACCATCTCGCAACCTACCGATCGAAGATCTTTTAACACGTTTCGAATTTCCTCCTCTGTTTCTCCTAATCCTGCCATGAGTCCAGATTTCGTTCGGGCACCCATTTCCTGAGCCCATTGCAGGACTGTGAGCGAGCGAGCATATTTGCCTTGTGGGCGAATGGAAGGAAATAGTCGCGGGACCGTCTCGATATTATGGTTGAGGATATCGGGATGTTCATGCACCACTGTGGCTAAGTCCTTTTGCTGCCCCTGAAAGTCAGAAATGAGTACTTCCACGGTACAGCTTGGGGTTACATGGCGAATGCGTTGAATGGTTTCGGCAAATAATCCTGCCCCGCCATCGGGCAAATCATCACGGTTGACCGAAGTAATCACCACATGGCGCAGCTTTAGAAGCCGGACGGCATCGGCAATGCGGTGAGGTTCTTCCAAATCCAGAGCCAGAGGACGTCCCGTGGTCACTGAGCAGTAATGACATCGTCGGGTACAGATATCTCCCAGAATCAGAAACGTCGCCGTACGATTATTCCAACATTCCCACAGATTCGGACAGCGAGCTTCCTCGCAGATCGTATGTAACCGGTGGGTCTCGACGAGCTGGCGGAGCTCCTTGTAGTGAGGTCCTGGGCGTAATTGAACCTTGAACCAGGGCGGCAGAGACTTTCGACGAGGATGCGCGACGGAAGCGGTGTCGAGGGGCACAATTTCGGAAATCGGAATAAACGTCATATCTTTTTTCGGTCTCGCATGGGAAAACAGGGAAAATGGCAATGTGTGAGCAACTACTTTGTGAACGCAGTATCAAAGGCCACGATCATACCATGTGGCCATGCGCCTGCCTACTGAAAGTTCTTGCTGGGGCATGTTTTTAGAAGAAAGATTGCAGAGAAGTGACAATAATACGCAGGAGAAAAAAGTAAAGCTCTGTGTGGTTTTATGCAATCATCGGAGAGAAGTGATTGGCCCAGTCAATGGCCTCCAAATACACATCACGAATAATGGAGGGTTCCAGTTGCAATTGTTTGAGTTCCATCCATTTACCTTCTTCATAGGCCTTGACGCAGGAGAGGACGAGGCCCATCTTGCCTGTCCCGGTGGTGAGCGCCTCGGCAACTTCCTTAGCCAGTGAAAGTTTCTCGAGAATCTCTTCAATCGGTAATTCGTATAAGGCATCCAGGACCGACAACAGTCCCAGAGTGAAATATTTTTCTGGTGAGTGGGAACCAAGTCTTTGACCCAACCGTTCACACATTTTAGCCCGCACTAAGGCAATGACGAGAATTTCTGTGGCTTGGGTTTTCCCACTCGCCATAATAATGAGCGTGGACCAGGTCCGAATCCGATCAATGCCAACCATGCAAGCGGCATGTTCGATGGATTCAACCCGGTTGGGTATGCCGACATAGGCCGAGTTAACGTATCGCAAGACTTTATAGCTCAAGGAAAGATCATTGCGAATATGTTCGACTAACTTCGTAAAAGGAATCGAGGGGTCTTGAATTTTCCCCATTAATTCCAAGAGCGCAATTCGATTGGCGGGAATTTCACGACCTCGGACAATGTCCGGACGAAAAAAGAAATACCCCTGAAAGTAAAAAAACCCCAATTGTTTGCACATCTCATAGGCTTGCTGCGTTTCGACCTTCTCGGCCAGCAGGCGCGCTCGATAGTCCCGTAAGGGCGCGATTTCTTTTCGAAGCTGTTCCACGCTTTTGCCTAAGACATCGATTTTCACAATATCGGCCACTTCTAAAAATGGGCGAAAGCGATCGTGGTACGTAAAGTCGTCCAACGCGATGGTATAGCGTTGTTGGGCGAGTGAAGTCAGGGCTTCGATCACTTGAGGGGTCGGTTCAATATTTTCCAGAATTTCGAGAACCACGCGATTTTTCGGAAGCGCCTCGCAATGGCGTTCTAAGAGGAATTGTTCTGGGATATTCAGGAAAGCCAAATGCGAGCCCACCACATGTTCTAAACCGATATCCAGATAGGTATTCAGCAGTACTGTTGCGGTTGCGACGGCTTCATTGGTAAAGATGGCTTCCTCAAGCTCACAATTTCGATACAGGACTTCATAGCCAATCGTTTTCAGGGTTGGACTGAGAATGGGTTGCCGACCCACTAACACATTTCCGTATGGTGTTATGGCAGAATTCATCGTATGACTCTTTGTCAGATCGGATCTCTCTTTTGGTGGTGGACAGCTGTGCCTCTTCAAGTGGTGTTGGCGAAACAAAAAAGCCTCCGCCCCTATGAGAATGCACATATCCAAGAAATACTGCTTGTATTCTCGGCAGAATGTCCGAGACAGTTAAGATTTTCTAGGAAATGAAAAGAACAGATAACCTAAGGGAAAGGTTTCCAGATGGCTGGTTTTTTCCCTATCATTGATAAGGTAGGACGACGTCGGTCTGATATTTCGTTGTCCCTCATTCTTGTAGGTTTCCTTGTGTTGATCGCAGTTGTAGAAGAAAGAGTGAGCTGGCTAAAACGTAGCGACTGGTTGTGGGAGAAAAGGCAAAACTCAGAAAAACATTGGGGAGGGGTAGTCCTGGAATCTTAAATGGAATGATGAGGATGTTGGGGGCTACACGCAGACCAAGGGGAATAGCCGCTTCTCATGAAGCTTGAGCTGCGTCAGATGTTTTTTCGCCGACATGGAGAGCAGAAAGCATTGGGGCAAGGTCTTACACAGGGACCGGTCGACTAAAGAAATACCCCCTGATACTCCTGGCAATCCAAATGGAGAAGTAATTCCAGTTGTTCGGGGTCTCTCCCCCCCCCTTAAGCAACTACCTTTAACCCAAATTCATGCGCCAAAAAAATCATGGCTGCTATTAAGGCCTGCTCTTTTTGGTTTCCCGGGATGTTTTTCAGGGGCTGTTGAATTAACGGTTGTTTCACAGTCTGCTGCTCCAATTCATGGAAGACCTCTCTGATCGAGAACTGGAACGGTATCTGGAAGCAAACCTGGCCGCCAAATGGTTTTGTGGGATCCCGGTCTCAGAGCCTACCCCGGACTCTAGTCTCTTTACCCGTGTCGGGACCCGCATTGGGACCACTCGGCTCTCGTAGTTGTTTGCCACCATGCGGCATCAACTCAAAACCGCCATACTCATGAGTGAAGTGTTCACCTTGGAGGATGCCACCCACCTCATGGGCAAAGCTAGGTTGTGGGAAGAGCGAGATTAGGCCCGGCAACAGCAGATCGAGCAGTTGAATAATGAGGGGCTGCCGAAAGTCGTGGCTGACCCGCAAACCCGGATCGGCTGCAAAGGCAAAAAGAAATATTGGTACGGCGATAATGAGGATGTCAGGGTCGATAGGCAATCGGGGCTGATCAAGGCAGTATCCACTCCCGCGGGCTAATCTGCCGGATGCGCAAGGTCTCCGGCATGTCTGCCTGACACAAGGCGCGATCTATGGGGATAAAGGCTATTGCACGGCTCCAGCCAATCAGGCCGCCGCTAAGCGGCGTTGTCCTCTCGCGGCGATTCAACGCCATAACATGCACACGAAGAACTGCGATCGTGATCGCTGGGATAGCCAGTTACGGACTCCGTATGAACGGGTCTTCTCCCAATGGTCGAAGCGCGTGCGCGATCGCGGGGTGGAAAAGAATCAATTTGCAGCCTTCTTGCAGGCCATGGCCTTTACCCTCAAACGATTAGTCGTTCTCGATCAGGATCTGGTGGTGGTCTATGCACGAGGCCGCTCACGGAAATTTCCCCAATGAGGGGAGCGAGCTCATCAAGAGGGATTCATGGAAACTCCACAGGGAGCGCAGAAAGAGTATTTGTCTCTGTAGACCTTCCAGAGGGAGGCTTTGACCAAAACCTTCCCATGAAAATGCCTCACACTGCTTTATTCAACAGGCCCATTTTGCTTCCTCGTCTTGTTTCCTTGTCATTCCCGACATGTCTAATCGTGAATCCATCTTGGCCGAATTTAGATGAATCCACGCCACCAACATGCGGGTATGACGGATGAGAAGAGGGATATCTGCCCTATTACGCACAGGTATGAAAGTCGGTGGGACGGATTTCGGCGTGCGATTTACAGGTCAGACAGCCGGAACGAAACGGCACATATTCTTTTTACCCATAGACAAATGCTTATAATTTTGCCTCCAACATTCTTCTCTCAAAAATTCGAATGCTATCGTTATGAAATTTATGGGTGTTTAGGGGAGGATTTTGTAAATGTCTTTACGGTGAGTAATGCGTTGGCAAATCAACAATTTTTGAGATTTCTCAATTGTTATTTGCCGGAAAACATGTCTTTGACTTTTTCATGGAATCCGACGGGAGGGCCGCCGAGATTTTCAGGTTTTATGGAAAGGGCAATTGGCAGGTGACACCACCAAGGGAGTTTTTTGATAGATGACTGCCGGAGTGGTTGTGTGGGTGATGAGCAACCTTCCTGTGTTTTGTGTTTGCCTAACTATAGGCTTTTGCGTGGCAGTATCGAGCATTCCTTAAGACTGATGGTAGGATGTTGGATGGGTGAAAAGGAAGAGCGATTTCATGCGTGAGCTTATGCGACGCGAGATTGGGCCTCTTCCATGAGATCCAGCATTGAGGAAAGTTTTTTGCCTGCTTCCAGCATGCAAATTTTGGTGGCGTCTTCATCCAGCCCTGTTAATCCCCATGATTCCGGGGCGATCAACATTGCCCAATTGCCATGGCCGTTTGGTGATTGGAATCCTTCTGTGAGTGCATTGGTTATATTGAGTAATGCTGCTTCAAATTGGTGGTCTGGTGTTCCTCCAGGATTATGCTGATGGCGAATTGCTTCCCCTAGATTTTTAGGCAATTGCCATGCGTCAACTAGCGCTTGTCCCACTTGTGTGTAATCAAATCCTATGATGCGGAGTTCAGCCGCTTGGATGGGCTCTCCGCTACTGGCCGATGCCTTCATGGCTTCCTCGGCTTGCTCCGGGAGGTATTGGTAGAGCAGGAGATGTCCCAGATCTCGCAGCAACCCTTCCACGAACATTCGTTCGCTATCGACCAGAAAACATTTTCTTGCTAATTCTCGGGCCGCTAATCCACTAAAAAAGCTATTGGCCCAAAAAATATTCATATTCATGACTTGTTGGGACAGACCAGAAAAGGCTTTGGTCACGGAGACGGCTAACACTAAGTCATGTATCGGTAACATGCCCAAAATTCCTACGGCTCGGGATATGGTTTCCACTTTTCGTGGCATGCCATAAAAGGCGCTATTGACGAGCTTTAAAACCATTGCAGTCATGCCGGGATCGATACTAATGGCCGCTGAGAGATCGGCCATTGTTGATTCTGGCGCATCGATGACTTTTTTAACTTGTAAGTAGACCTCAGGTAATGAGACCAGTGATGAGCATTGTTCGACGAGTTCTTGAGGACTGTTCATTACCGGGTTGTTCATGAGGGCCCTTCGAAAGTAAAAGGAGAGCGATTGGCAAATTCTTTTTGGTTGTATGTTTTTCGGACATTCGGCGTTGAAGCTTAAATTAGCACGGATTTAAGTTATTTTTTTTAAGATTAAATACTTAATATGGAAAGGTGAGTGAGCAATATTTACCGGTTGGTGTTCTTATTCGAGGGGTCGCGGGTGGGGGCTTAATGCGGGCTTGGAGAATCCGTAGGAGTTATGTCGTTTGAGCGGGAATAGGTTTTATGGATGCGATTTTTCCCCCACGTGATGAGTCCGTATGAGAGGAGAAGGGCCAGGGGGACAAAGATTCCGGATGCGAGAGTGTCGTTGTGGAGCCATCCCAACTCATGGAGTGCCTTGAAGAGATAATGGGCTAGGCCACTGAGGTAATAGGCGATGACGATCACCGATAACCCTTCGACGGTGTGTTGTAAGATGGCCTGGCTTTTGGTGGTTTGATCGACACTGGCCAGTAGCTTCGTGTTTTGATCTTGGAGGAGAAGGTTTTGTTCTTGCCGTGCGAGTTCGACTCGTGTGCGAAGGACCGCGATGGTACCTTCAAAATCTTGTTCAAGGGATTGGATTCTTGTGAGGAGTTGCTGATAGCCATCAGCCACGCCGGTGATCTTCCACCGAATGTAATCGGTGATGGTTTGGCCGAATGGCAATGACTGTTCTTGTAAGGATTGGAGATTACTGTGAACAATGCGGTCATAGGGAACGGACGCTGAAAGGCGATACCGCATAGAGTCGGCTAAGCGTCCGACTTCCAGAAAGTCTTGCGTCAGTCCTTCTAGCCATTGTTGGAGAGTGGGATGTGTGGCTCCTTTGAGTTCTTTGGTAATCAGACTGCGTTGATAGAGGTGGCGCTGCTCGTATATTTGCACCTGATCGACTGATCGCGAAAAGGCTTTGTAGGGTAATAGAATGAGATGTGTGTAATTTTCAAGAGCAATGAGGATATCCATAAGGCGAGGGAGCTTAGGGAGCAGGAGGTTGGGGTCTGGTGCCCAGATGAGATAACGTTCACGTCCATGTTCGTCCGGGGTGAAGCTGGTGGCCACGGAAATATTCTCTTCTAACACCCTGCTGGCATATATTTGCGGTCCTGGGAGGCGCGTGGCTAAATCTTCATGGTCATAGGTGTGGGCTGGCGTGATGAGAAGATCCAATGCATTGACAGCTATGCCCAATGGCGAGAAGGGAAAGGTATAGCCAGGAAAGGTTAAGGGTCCAAAGCCGACTGGTTGGCTCGGGTCTTGGGGAATATGCCAAATTTGATAACTGTAATATTCCGTGTGCGCTTCCCACCTGGCAATTAATCGGTCGCCATTCGATCCAGTGGTGACCCCAAAGCCTCCTTTTTCCTCCAACACGGTATTGTGCTTTTCAATGCCTAAGCAATTCAGGAGCTGTTCAAATTCTTTCCGGCTTTGGGGTCGTTCGAGAGCCGGATTGGACATTCGGTAGGCGGTGTGATGGATGTGTGCGGGTGTGTCCACCCATCCCCCGAAATACTTTTCTTGAGCTTTGTGCAGTTGGCGAAGGATACCTTTTCCCGGAGAGGTTGGTTTGAGGCTCATAGATGGTTACCAAATAAGAAAGTGGAGCGCAATGGGCTCTTTGAATCGCTGACCCTGTTGTATGACTGATTCAGGTTCTACCGTAGTTGCCTGCGGGGTCGCAAGAGGGAGTCTACATGATCCGCTGTGCCAGATTAGAAAAGTTGATGCGTATTGGTTATCGAGTTATCTGATCTTGAATCCAGTCTATGATACGATTTTCGGCCCAAAATGGATCTTCTTGGGGTTGTCGTCGTTGAAAAAATCCACAATGGCCTCCGTGCGTCGGTGCCAGTAGTTGGATGGCGGGGTTCTCATGGATGGCCGGATTCCTAAAGATGTCATAGGGAATAAAGGGGTCATCTTGTGCTGTGATGATGAGGGTGGGAACGGGAATCGCGCCGAGCGTGTTTTCGGCGGCACTGTTGGCATAATAGTCGTAGGCATCATGATAGCCTCCGTCTGGCGCGGTGTAGACCTCGTCAAATTCCCACATGGTCTGTATATGTGGGAGCCGGGCCATATCCCATTTGCCTGGATAGCGTTGAGCTTTTCGCTGCAATTTCGCCTTTAAACTTCGTAAAAAATGTTGATGGTAGATCCAATTCGACGGGCGTTGTAATGCACGGACGCATGATGCTGGCCGAATGTTTGGACAGACGGCTGCCACCCCCCGAAGTGAAGGAAGTCCTTTTCCCACTTCTCCTGCCAACTTAAGCGTCAGATTTCCTCCCATGGAATAGCCGATCAGCCAGATGTGTTGACATCGATCTTGTTCGGTGAGTTCTTGAATGATTTTCCCGTAATCCTGGCTCAGGCCATTATGGTAGAGCGTAGGCGTCAGGTATTCTGACCCTCCGCAATTGCGTTGATTGATGCGGATGCAGTTCCACCCTTTCGTCCAGGCTTTGCGCGCCAAGCCAATCATGTAATGCGATTCCGTACAGCCTTCAAGCCCATGAATAAGCAAGAGTGTGGGGGCATCGCTTGTCGCAAGTTGCCAGTGACATTTGGTAAGGAGTCCTGTGTCCGCGTTGACTTGGAAGATTCGGTCTTGAGTGGGCATGCCGGTGGGCGTGGTTCCTCGTGGCCACCATCGTGGGAGAACCGTCATTCGGTGCGGGCCTTGAATTAAAGGATGGGGACGAAAGGGGGATACCATTGAAGGAACCTGGGATGTTTAGTTTAGTATGGATGGTGTAAAGGTGCTAAGGCTGCATATGACTGAATCTTTAGTTGATGAAGGGGATACCAAAAAGAAGTCTACAAGACAAGGTGTTGAGCCAAAGGTTTATTTTCGCGTCGTAGAACCTATTGCTCTGTCAGGATTGACTAGGTGTTCATTGACAGGCAATCTCTCATTTCGGTACAGGAGCCAAGAGGAAAGAGTCTTCACAATAAGCTTCAAGATAGGACGGTGTATGGATAAATCGAATCAGCCCAAGCCTTCTGGGGGGCGAGAAAGTTTTTTAGTTTTCCTGGTTGTGGGTTGTGGCCTTCTGGCGACGTTGTCGTGGAATTC
Source organism: Nitrospirota bacterium (assembly GCA_003235785.1). Classification (GTDB taxonomy): domain Bacteria; phylum Nitrospirota; class Nitrospiria; order Nitrospirales; family UBA8639; genus Nitrospira_E. Next base: position 3,233 of record QJYE01000359.1, on the reverse strand, counting down.
CGTAATGCAGCCGGGTTCTTCTCAGGAGGAGCAAGTGACCTCGAAGGCTGATGGCCTCCAATCCAGTGTGAGGTCGAAGAAAAACGGTAAAGCCGTGGCCTTGATTGATGTTCCCTTGGCGACAGGCCATGAACCCATTGAGAAACTTTTTGTGCAATCAGGGTGTGCGGTCTGTCATACCATTCCCGGCATTGAACCCGCTCAAGGGCGAGAAGGACCAAAGCTCGTGTTAGGAGTGAATGGACCCATCCGACTGGCTGATCCAAATTACCAAGGGACGGCGGAGAGCGTTCGTGAATATATTCAAGAGTCTATCTTGAACCCTGGGGCCTATGTGGTTCCCGGGTATTCAGATCGGGTTATGCCACGGTGGTATGGGAAACGCCTCAATGCGAAAGCCTTGGATCGTATCGCAAGGTATTTGGAGGAATTGAAAGATTGAGGCTTTTCAATGAGCTGGGGGGAGCGAAGTGAAGCCCTGTTCTTGCTTTTAGGGGTGAAAACGAAAACCGAACAACAATCCGATATTGAAGTTGTCGCTATTTCTTCGATTGTTCAAGTCAAGGTCCTGGAATGTGAAAATTAGAGTGCTCGCTAATGAAACCTTCCGGCTAATATGAAAGGCGGCGGTTGCCCCAAACGGGAAAATGTAGCTTGCGTCATCGTCGTCCCTCCGTCCACTCTCATAATCCGCATAGACAAACCCTAATCCACCAAAGGGAATCAAGGAAACGGATCCTAGAGGGATATGGTATCGGGCTATTCCCGCAAAGGTGATTTGGGTTAAATCACCACCCGGGGTAATGATCAGTTGGGGTCCAATAGAAAACTCTGAATGTAAGAAATAATCACCTTGAAAGCTGAGAGAAAACACCGTGTCATCAGCGGTATCAGCCAGGAAGCCAATGTCGGTTCCAAATCCCCAAGAATTTTCTGCCCTGGCTTGAGAATTGTTCAATGAGAGCAAAATGAAGAGGCCAGTTATTGCCAGAATGGTTTTTATCCATTTATCGAGCATTCTCAGCAAATCTCCTTTTCGTGGTGATTTTCAAGCAACATGAAGGTTTGCGAACCATAATATACCCCATTGATCAGGCCAATTTCATCACTTGTTGTCGGCCATGCGGAGTGAGCCTTGAGCTAGGAAGGGTTTACCTATCACCCAATCTTCTCGTGCTTTTCCAGAAAGGGTTCCACCGGAACGTCTCTATAAATATTGGTTGAGGCACACTGACATGTCATCCAATCTCTCGCGACGTCTCGGTGGAACCTTTATGCTTGTTGACGGTGACCTGCTCAAGAGGCGTGCGTTAACTTTACTCCTTGAATCCTACGGCCTCACCAGTTTTTGTGGCGGCTTCATCCAGTGCTTCTCCTGTGCTATCCGTGGCCTCTGAAATGGCATCCCCGGTAGTTTCCATGGCGTCCGTCATTGCATGGCCTGCATCCTCGGCTGCTTCGTGGAGAGCCTCACCCGTATTTTTCATGGCATCACCCACCGACTCAGTCGTTTTTTCAATGGCTTGATCTACCGTTTTCCCTGCCTGTTCGGCTGGCCCCTCGTGCTGCTCACCACATGCGGCAACGAACATGACGAGAGAACACGCGACGAGCAAGCGTACACTTTCTGCATAAACATGTTTCATGTTTTTAACCTCCTGTTAAATAATTCAATGATACGTGACGCCCATCCTGGGGCTTGGAGGACCGAAGAGGGGGGGGACAATCATGATAAGGATTAACCAGTCTTCCGGGATATCTGCCTTCCTCATCACGAACTGGCCGTATTGTAACGTAAATCGAAGAAAGAGCAATGGGGTATTTTATCTTTTTTGTAGTGGGCGTCTGAATGCTAGTGGGTTTAGATGCGATAGCTCCGGTACTAAACTAGGAGTAAAAAGGTCCATGGAGGTCAAAAATTTTCGAATAGGCTTTGAAAGAGAACGAGAATGTCGAAGAAAATCCATACAATAACCAAGCGTAGGGAGTTTTGTGTCTTTTTGCCTTAACTTTTTTTTTAGGCGGTCGATAAGTCCTATACATTCTTCAAGAAACTATGCTGGTATCAACAATTTTGAGAAGTTGAGGGTTGTTATGGCAAAACCGGTTGGGAAGCTGAGAAAAATCAACGTCAATGAAGTCTGGAGCAACGAAGTGGCAGGATTTGCCGCATGGCTTCAGCAAGAAGAAATTTTAGAGATGTTAGGTGAGGCCCTAGAATTATCCTTGAAACCTGCGGGTGGAGAGATTGCCTTGGATACGTTGGCTGGCGGGGTGTTGGCTAAGGATGGGAAACACGGGCATTATGTCATTTTGTTAGGTCATTTGGACGGCATTCGCCCCGAGGCCTTTGGGAAGCTCATTATGTATGCGGCTGGCTTGGAAGCGAAGACTCTGATTTGTGTGGGACAAGAAATTACCGCTGAAATCCGTCAGAGTTTGGATTGGCTCAATATGGTGTCACGAGATGACGTAAATTTTTATGCCACGGAATTAGAATTGTGGCGCATTGATGATTCCGTGCCTGCGCCAAACTTCAATGTTGTCTGTCAGCCAAATATGTGGGCCAGACAATTGAAAATGGGGCAAGAAGAGGAAGTCTCGGTTGATAGTGCAAAGTCCAAAGATTATCAGGAATCATCGGAATCAAAAGGCAAAAAAGAAGATTCTTCAAAGGGGCAGAAAGAAAAAGTGGCTGCTGCTCCTGTGAAATCCGGCCCAGCTGCCAAAGACGGAACGTCCGTCCGTCAGAACTTTGTGTATACTAAAACTTTCTCATAGGATCCACCACGGCACAACCTCGGGGCTGAGCGGCCGATTTCGAGTGAAACAAACGAACTCCTTCCCAGGTAGACTGGAAAGGCATTGGGGTTTCCTTGCGGATTGTTTTTGATCCCTGGCCATCATGCCACCTGCTAATGGGGAGTGGCAGAAAACTTCCATTGTTACCTCCCGTTCCTTCCATTCTGTAAAATGGTGGGCCTCTGTAGGCTCTCAAATCCTCTATTAGGGGGAATGCTTTCTGGTCTCCTGTTCTTCCTTCCTGGACAGAATGAGAGACATACGGTATTCTCAATTCCTTTCATTACTTTATGACACCCTCCGATTACCATTCTCCAGTTGATTTTATTCGGGCCAAGATTCTTGCTGATCAAGAGGCTCAACGCTTTGGCCAGCGAGTGCATACGCGGTTTCCACCGGAACCGAATGGGCATTTGCACATAGGTCATGCC
>QJYE01000175.1 GCA_003235785.1 Nitrospirota bacterium | reverse complement strand
TTCGGTAGGAATTTCAGAGAGCACATTAATCCGGGCACGGACATCTTCACTGCGTTTGGTGTCATGCGTGGAGGTGGAAGAGAGACTCCATGGCCAATGGTCTGCTCGCTCTTGCATATATTGATGAAAAGTTGAAAGGGACACACCGAAATGTTGGGGCTCTCCGCCAACTTCATTTAAGGAGGTCAGGCGGTTGTACTGGTAAAACGCCGTATCTTCCACGCCTTTTGCGGTGACAGGGCTGGTTGTTTGCTGAAATTTCATCACAAATGGACGGAGAATCTCCCAATCTAACGAGGAGGAATCTGGTGGGGAGTTCATGAGAAGGTCGCGAATAAAATCAAAGACCAAATTGCTGAGAGCGGGATTCCGGCGTTTGGCGCGCGCCACGGCCAAACGAATATAGACGCGGTCCCGGTCGGTGATCGGTTCCTCGACATCAGGGCGGACATAGGTGCGATACACCGGGAAGCAGGCAATGATCTCCCGAATGGCAAAAATCAAGCTATTGAGGGTAAAGTCGCGGGATCGGCGGTTCCGTTCTGAAAGCACATTGAGCTCGTGCCCTAAGGCATTGATTTCTCCAGCCATTGAGCTGGTCATAATCAGTTTTTTACAGTGATAAATGAGATCCTCGTAGTGAAGCGAATTTTTGGTAAAGCGAGTATAGAGTTGTTCGATCTGGCGCTGATTGGACGTTTGAACGAATACATGGTTGACCAGAGAGAGGAAGTCATAGCCGGTCGTGCCATGGACCGGCCAATCGGTGTTCAGCCGTTCCCCCGTACCTAAGATTTTTTCGACCAACAGATAGAGGACCCGTCCTTGTGAGTCGGGCGTGGCGTGAAACTGCTCAGAGGCCCATTTCTGCCATTGCTCCAGGTATCCCTGTGGATCGTAGAGACCGTCCACATGGTCAATTCGTAAGCCCGTGACGGCGCCTGATGAGACGAGGTCAAAGATTTTTTGTTGGGCTTCTTGAAAGACCGCCGGTTGTTCCATGCGAATGGCCGCCAATTGATTGATATCAAAAAACCGGCGGTAATTGATTTCTTCCCCGGCGACCCGCCAAAAGGCCAATCGGTAGGCTTGATTGGAGGCCAAGGTGTCTAACGTGTCGAAGCTTCTAGGAGAACCTTTACTGCCATTGATCAGGCGAAGATTGTCTGTCAGAAAATGCTGGAGTGGTTCATTGCTAGCGATAACGGTAGAGAGCCGACGACGGATCACTTCCTTTTCTCGATAGCGTTCCGCGATGCGATCGGGATCCGTTTCCGTGCGGGAAGGTAAATGGGATAACGCGGTCACGATGCTTTGATATTCTTGGAGATCCGGTGACGATTCCCCAAGGATGGTGCCCAGGTCCTCTTGGCGGAAGGTGAGCACAATCGTCCATGTGGAAGGATCCAAGGGAAGGCGATGTTCATAATAATGCAGAAAAAGTCGGCCATCATCATATTGTAGAACAATTTCTTGATTTTCTAAGACGATGCCGTATTGATCCCCCAAAATGGGAAGTAGGACGGTATTTTCCAGTTCGGGTTTGACGGGAGTCCAATCGATATCAAAAAACGTGGCATAACGCGAAGAAGGGCCGTTTTCCAACACATCTTGCCACCAGACATTAGCAGAGCCGGCAATGCCCATGTGATTAGGGACGACATCTAAGAGCTGTCCCATGCCATGTTCCTGAAGAACGGAGACAAAGACCCGATAGTCGTCTTCCGTCCCAATCTCAGGATTGAGAACGGTAGGGTCGATCACGTCATACCCATGGGTACTTCCTGGCGTCGCTTTCAAGTAGGGTGACGCATAGCAATCAGTGATCCCCAATCTATGTAGGTAGGGAATTAGACGCGAGGCATCGAGAAAGGTAAAGGAGGCGTTAAATTGCAACCGATAAGTAGAAAGCGGAATGCGTGGGGACACGGCGGACATGCTCGAGGGATTACGGGGAAGGAATAGAAGAGGAGATCGCCTGACCCCCATACGAATGTCCGCGGTTAAGGATGGTGAGCCCGAGTTTGCCGGACGGACGTTTCCCTCCACGTCCTTTGTCGCCACCTAAGATGGTTCCCGATTCAATCACGTTAAACCGATCAATGATGCAGCGATGGAGATGACTCTTGGGGCCGATGACGGTACCATCCAGAATAATGGATTCCTCGATAGTGCAGCCTTCGCCAATGTGAACATTACGGCCAATAATTGAGCGGGTGACAGTACTGCCGATCACCAGACTGCCTTGGCCCACCATGGCATCATCCATCTGTGAGCGAACCATGCTCGCGACGGGATCGGTTAACGCATCTGTGGTGATAGGCCATTTGACATTGCGTAAATCAAAAATAGGGCTTTCCCCCAAGACATCCATGTTGGCTTGCCAATAGGCTTCGAGTGTTCCGACATCCCGCCAGTAGCCCCATTCTTCATGGGGGTGAATGCCGGGTACGGCGTTTTCCATAAAATTGTAGGCGAGGACACGGTGGGATTTGATGAGGGAAGGGATAATGTCTCGTCCAAAGTCATGTGTTCCAGCATGGCTGGCATCTTTCTCCAGGGTCCGGACCAACGTGTCGACATTAAAAATATAATTGCCCATTGAGCTATAGGACATCTCCTGGTTGCCAGGCATGGGTTTGGGCTGAGCTGGCTTTTCTTCAAAACCGATTATTTGATGATCGGAACTGGCTTCAATGATGCCAAAACCTTTGGCAGCATGAATCGGGACGGGGAGCGCGGCCACGGTCACCTCGGCCTGATGATCGAGATGAAACTGGATCATTTGCCGGAGATCCATGCGGTAAATGTGATCGGCTCCAAAGACGGCCACTAATCCTGGTGCAAAATCGCGAATAAGATTGATATTTTGATAGACCGCGTCCGCCGTGCCTTCATACCATTTCCCTCGTCCTTTCATTTGTGGGGGGACGACGGTGATAAAGGCCTGTCGATTGGGTCCGCCAAAGCGCCAGGCTCGCCGAAGATGTTCGATCAGGGACTGAGAGCGATATTGCACGAGCACATACATGGCGTGAATACCGGAGTTGATGAAATTGCTCAGCACAAAATCGGCGATACGATAATTTCCGGCAAAGGGAACCGAAGGCTTACTGCGTTGTTCGGTTAAGGGCATTAAACGCTCACCCTTGCCTCCGGCCATAATCATGGCCAGAACTTTTTGCGGCATTCGTTCCGGAATGGATTTACGTTTTGGCGCCATGGTTATGAGGGGTCTGGATTAACAGGCAACTGTTTGTGCTCGGCCACGATTCGTTCAAGGTTGGCGATGGTCTTTTGTTGTTGGGCAATTACACGACTTTTTTTAATATAAGATGGCAACGAGGCGATCAAACTTAATAGGACACCACACACCACCGCCGTGAGAACCACCATGACCAAGGATGCTTCAAATGTCGAGAAAAAGTTAATTTTAATCGGCTCGGAATTCTGTAAAGAAAAGGCAACAGCAAAAAACAGAACGAATAAAAATGTGATCAAGATAGCATACATAGGGCAGGAAATCTGATAGACTGTCTCTAGTTAACATAGAATGGAGCGGATGGCAATGCCTGTGACTTCTGAACAACTGCAGCGAATTTTAAATGCCCAAGAGTGGGACCCGTTTTCTGTCCTGGGACCGCATCGAGAAAGCCGTGAAACTGGCGAACATATTCGGGTCAGAGCCTTTCTTCCTGATGCTGCCGAGGTGTCTTTTCTCCCTCATCAACCGGAGGCGGATCCGGTGCCGATGACGCTTGTCGCACCTGAGGGCCTGTTTGAAGCGGTTTTTCCAGGAAAAGTGTTTGATCCCACCTATCAATTTCGAGTCACCACGACTCACGGGAATACTTCCCAGCGATACGATCCTTATGCCTTTTCTCCGGTCTTGTCCGATTTTGATTTGCATTTATTTGGTGAGGGGAGACTGTATCGGGCCTATGAGAAATTAGGGGCGCAGATGTGTACGCATCAGGGAGTCCGAGGCGTCAACTTTGCGGTCTGGGCACCGAATGCCAAGCGTGTCAGCGTGGTCGGAACCTTCAATGACTGGGATGGGCGGCGCCATCCTATGCGTGCCCGGGGAGGAGTGGGAATTTGGGAATTATTTATTCCTGGACTTGAAACAGGGGAAATTTATAAATACGAAATATTACCGCAAGGGGGAGGCCCGCCGTTTTCGAAAGCCGACCTCTATGCCACCGCGGCTGAATATCGACCGAAAACGGCCTC
>QJYE01000225.1 GCA_003235785.1 Nitrospirota bacterium | reverse complement strand
TGCGTGAATGCTTTCACCAAGCGGATGCGGTGCTTCGCAAGCAGGGGCGTTCTATTCATACCGTCTATGAGAGTTGGAGAATGAAAATGCCCTGGGTGAAGTCTTAAGCAAAAACTTTATGTGACTGAGATTGTCTGACCCGTCTGATAACAGGCCTCCGCTAATTCCACAGCCCATAATCCATCTTCGCCTGTGATGGGAACTGGGGTATCTGTCTGAAGAGCATGGAAAAATTCTTTGAGCATCGGGACCAATGTAGCAGTCTTCGGCAAGATTTCTCGGGAGATGAGCGTTTCTTGGTTCCAGGTTTCAACGATTCCGGTCGTCCAATTGCCCTGTACCCGCCCATGAGTTCCGGTAATTTCCACCTGGGTGACTCGTGCCGTGCTCACCCTGGCGATGTTTAAATGACAAGTCAGGCCTGAGCGGGTCGTCAAAGTGATTTCTGCATGTTCTTCAGGTGCGTCGGAAGATGAACGTGGCATGCGCGCGGACAGGGTGAGCGGCTCTCCTGGAAATATCACGTGAACCCAGTCCAAGAGATGAATGCCAAATTCCAAGAGGACGCCATGAGTGGTTCCCTCGACATTCTTCGTCTCAGGTCGTTCTTCCAAATGCATCAACCCGGTTAAGGACTGCCAAGACCCCAGACCCGAGCCAATATCTTGGATTTTTCGAATGACCGGTTCGTATCGCAAGGTGTGTCCGGTCATGAGAGGGACGCCTGCGTGCTTTGCCGCGTCAACGATCTTTCTTCCTGCACTCGAATGTAAAGCCAACGGTTTTTCTACGAGCACGGCTTTTCCATGGGCGATGGCTTCTAAGGCGATGGGGACATTCAACGCGGGTGGCGTGACCACCAGGACTGCGTGGATGGCGGGGTCCATGATGAGGTCACGATAATCCGGGAAGAATCGCAGGCCGTGGCGCGTTGCCATCTTTTGCCCTTCGTCAACCTGGTGCCGGCTGATGGCGACGAGTTTCCCGCCGGTATTTTCCTCGAGGAGATGTCGAAAATAGCGGCTGCCATGACGTCCAATTCCAATGAGCCCCACGGAAATCGGTGCGTTCAATGTAGGCTCCTGTTGTCGTTGGCACGGGTTGCCATAATAGGGTCCATGGCACTCCCCCCGATCATTCGATTTGAATGAAACATATGGGGTCACCCACGAGCGCGGTGGGATAGGTGGCTTCCTCGATATAGTAGGGTTGATGGTGGGTTTTGCACCAGTGGTCAACCCAGGGAAGTTCTTCCACCGAGGTGGTGATCAGCCCGGGTTTGCTCAGTTTGGCCATGCAATTCGCGAATAATTGAATACCTTTCTCACGTTCTTTTGAAAAGGCGGCGGTGTCAAAGGCCAGGGGGTCCGCCTGGCCGTAGGAAAACAGGACCGAGAGATTGGGAAATTCTTCCGGGTCATTCAAGACGCTGACGATCCATAGATGATCAAAGTCGCCTGTTGCGGACTCGGCCGAACCGAAATGAAATGGTGTTCCACTTTCTCCTCCCGCTTGGTTGAGAATCTCCACTTCCTCTTGCCGAAGGTTATAGGGGCAGACGGTGCGATGTAATTCCAGGTGCTCCATCAGCAACGGGGGAATTTCCGGGACTCCCGCGCCCACATAGAGGCTTCGTCCTTGTGGGGGTAATCGGTCTCGGAGGGCTTTAGCAATCGCGATTCCCAGTTTCTGACAAGGCCCCCGCCGATCTTCCCAAAAGGCGTCACCTCCTTCATCGCAATAAATCGGGCCAAGGCCTTCGTAGTCGAGAGCCTGATAGACCTGTGAAATGGCGTGTGTGGTTCGTTTAGCGAGGCGAGTGGTTCTTTTGAGTGAGGACGAGTCCATGATGAGTGCGATGTTCCTTTGGTGTTGCAGAGAAAAAATAGGAAGCCAAACGCTTGGCAAGGGGTTTCTGCATTAATGTCGAAAATGGCATTCCCCTTCCTAGCCTTGACCAAAATATCGAATTGGTGTATTCATTACCATCTTTCCCTCGGACACTCTATTGATGGAGATGTTCCATTTCTCAAGCTGGCGAAATAGGTTCTCTGCGGGTATTTCCTTCTTGTCAGTGTGGCGTTGGCGTGTTCCTGTTTTTGGGGACGTTCCCCAACATGCCGCCCACATCCCCTATTCGTCCAGATCTCTTGTTCACTAGGCCAATGAAAGCTTAGATACATGGATATTCTTGCAGAACTTCGTCGAGTCATTCGGTTAGAGGCCAGGGCTCTTACCCAGTTGGAAGAGAGTCTGAACGCCCGGGTTGAAGAAGCCGTGAGAATGTTACAGGCTTGTCAAGGGAAAGTCATCCTCATGGGGGTGGGGAAATCGGGGCTTATTGCCAATAAAATCTCAGCTACGATGGTTTCCACGGGAACTCCGGCGGTGTTTCTCCATGGCTCTGAAGGGATGCATGGCGATATTGGCATTGTGGCCAAACAGGACATTGTCATTGCTGTCGGAAAGTCTGGAGAAAGCGAAGAATTGCTGGCGCTGCTTCCGTTTATCAAAAAAATCGGGGCACGGATTATTGCCATCACCGCCAAAGCGGAATCAGCGCTGGCGCGTGGAAGCGATCTTGTCCTCATAACCCCGATTGAAGAAGAGGCCTGTCCGCTGAACATGGCGCCAACCTGTAGTACGACCGCTGCGTTGGCCTTGGGTGATGCCATTGCCATGGCGCTGATGAAGCTCCGAAACTTTCAGTCAGATGACTTTGCCTTATTTCATCCTGGCGGACAGTTAGGCAAACGGTTGTTGTTGACGGTTGGCGATTGCATGCGTAAAGGCGAGGCGAATCCAGTGATTGATTTGTCACAGTCTATTCGAACGATGTTATGCGAAATGACCAGTAAACGAGCTGGCGCGGTTTCCGTCATTGATGATCAGCAGCGTCTGTTGGGTCTAATTACCGACTTTGATATCCGCCGGGCATTAGAAGAAGGCCAGGATTTGTTTGCGCTGACTATCGCTGAGGTGATGAATCCTAAGCCAAGTTGGGTCTACGATGATGAAAAGGCCGTCACGGCCCTGGAATGTATGGAGAAACGGGAAAAGCCCATTTCCCTGTTGCCGGTCTTAGATCGCCAAGAAAAAGTCGTCGGCATGATCCATCTTCATGACCTCATTTCACGAGGACTTTGATGGTGTGGCAGGAAAGACCGGAACGGTTGAACTGCATAGGCCGGGGTTCCAGGACACACGAGTGTTAGAAAATTTCAAATTTCAATTAAGATATGACGAAACCCCCTCGCCTTTGAGGGAAACCTGCCTGCGCGCCAAAGCGCTTCGGCGAAGGCGTGGTGTTGAGGATGGGGCTGAAGGGCGTATTTGCATGGTAAAACACCATAGTAGTCCCACAAGTGAATAATGAAATAAGGGCGATTATCTGTTAACGCAATCTCGAATCCTTCTGAGGAAGACGTCCTGGTATTCTTCATGTTCTCGAGGGATCTGGATGATTCAAGGGGGAGGTTTATTCCTTCTCACGGTAAGCAGCTTTTTCCCAGCGTTATTTCATATAGAAGAAAAAGTTTTTTTTATCCTGTTGGGGTTAGCTATTCTGGCGGGATGGATTGAAGAGAAAGATCTGAGGGTTCGAACGCCCATTGATCTTCCATTAGGACTGTTAGTGGCATGGATACTTCTCACCATCCCGTTCTCTTTGAATCCCGAATACAGTTTTGTCGAATGGCGAAAACTCGTGGCCCAATGTTTAGTCTTTTATTGGGCAGTGTATGTCATCCGTGAAATTTCTCAAAAACAGCGTGCAGAACCTACGCGTCTCACGGTTACGTGGTGGGAATGTCTCAAAAGTCAAAGCACCTCCCAGAAGATCTTCCTCGGAGTGCTTCTTGGAACTCTGCTACTGTCTGTCTTTTCGTTGGCCGATTTCATGGTGCGAGGGGGGAATTGGCAAGACCGGAACATTCGAGCTCGGGCCCCAGGGTCAGATTATAATTGGCTGAGCACGTATTTGGTTCTTGCAGTTCCTATTGTGTGCTATTGCGGGATTGCCTCTCGTCTGTTGTGGGGAAAAATACTATCGTATAGCACCTTGGGTCTGGCTCTACTGGCGCATGCGGCCTCATACACGCGAGCAGGTTGGTTGGCTGCTGTCGTGCAACTGTTCTCTTGGGGGCTTGTGACGCAACGGCGAATTCTTCTGGTGAGTGTTCTTCTTGGAATGATTCTTGTACCTGTTGCCCTGTTTGGGCTAGCCCAGAGAGGAT
>QJYE01000502.1 GCA_003235785.1 Nitrospirota bacterium | reverse complement strand
ACGCCCTCCGTTGGATTGCAGAATATGAAACTCGGTGGGTGCCATTTCTCGTTCGAGCCGACCAAGATAGGTGTCTAAGACCGGCGAGACATAAGCATTGACGACCGTGGTGCTCGTCCGCTCGTATTCGCGGAACTCCGGCAGGATTTCTGAAGAGGCCGTCACAAACACCCCTTCCTCACGCAACCGTTGCGTCACCCGTTGTTCATGCGTTGGATTGACAAACGAGAAGAGCAAGCAGACGGCCATTGATTGGATATGCTGTTTTTTTACGGTTTCAATAATTTCGTCGAGCTCTTCTTCCTGAAGAGGCGTCACGATGTTCCCTTCGTAATCCACGCGCTCCGTCACTTCAAAGCACCATTCACGCGGAACCAACGGCAAGGGGATAGATGGGAAAAGGTCGTATAATACCGGGCGATTTTGCCGCCCGATCAGCAACACATCTCGAAAGCCCTTTGTGGTAATGAGCGCCGTACGAGCGCCTTTGCGTTCTAAGATGGCATTTGTTGCCACGGTCGACCCATGCACAATGTGACGACTGCCCGATTCTGAAATTTTGGCCAATCCTTGCAGCACAGCCTCGGCAGGATCCAACGGGGTCGTGAGAATCTTCACGCGTTTGAGGGATTGATCGCTGGAATCATAGATGACGAAGTCGGTAAACGTTCCGCCAATATCAATACCAATCCATACACCTGGTTGATTGTGCTCAAGCATCGCCAACTCAACGTTTCATGTATTCAGGGAACCCAAGATGGCCAAGGATACCCTATTGGTCGGGAAGGTTTGAAGAGAGAACGGAAAATTGCTTGAAACGCCTTAGCCTTTGCTCACACCTTTTAAGATCACCTGGCGTGGGCTGCCGCTGGCATTGTCTTGGATGGTGAGGGTGGCATGGTGAGTTCCCGCCTGTTGACTGGCAAATCCAACCTGCAGGCGACAGGATTCTCCGGTATGCAGTGTGAGATTTTGACAGGTATTGGCCTGCATCGTAAAGGCCTCAGCTCCGGCACCGGATATGTGGACTTGATCGACACGAAGGAGGCCCAGCCCGATATTGGAAAACCTGACTTCCTGGAAAGACGGTTCGACCGAAGACGATGAATCCGAACCTTGCTCAAACACAAGCACATCGGTGCTGATACTAGGCAACGGAATGGCTCCGCCGCCGCTCAAAAGCACCGAAACCCCATCGACATTGGTACTCGCCGTTGCCAGATCCGGAAGACGATCTTGATCAAAATCTATTACGACCACCGCTGCTGGTGTAGCGCCCACACCAAAATGCCCCACCGAGGTAAAGGCACCACGACCATTCCCCACAAAGAGGGACAGGCTATTGGAATCCCGATTGACAACCACGAGATCGAATTTGTCATCTCCATTGATATCATGAATAGCCACTCCGACTGGTGCAAAGCCCACTTTGATGGGTTCCAATGCTTGAAATTCCCCAGGCTGTTGTTGCAGGAGAATGCCAACGGTGTCGGCGTAGAGACTGGTGACAGCCAAATCCATGAGGCCATTCTGATCAATATCCGCACCTTGAATCGCACTCAACGTTAATCCCGGCTGCATATCCTTAAAAGGGGTAAATGTTCCATCACCGGAATTCCTCAAAATGGAGACGAGTCCCTTCGCCGAACTCCAGCTCGGCTGGCTCCAGGTGACCGCCAGATCCGCCGTACCATCACCAGTGAATTCTCCAACAAACACTCCCGTAGGAAACATGCCCTCCCCTCTGGCTTGTTCATACACCACCGGTTCCTGCAACTTCCCCTTTCCATCATTCAGCAACACACTCAAATTAAAGGGCGGGTAATACCCGAAGCGCCCGCTATTGATGGCTACCACATCACTCCATCCATCTCCGTTGAGATCATGCGACGCGATAAACGTCGTCCCCTTCCCCGCAGTCTGATTCGTCACTTTCTGAAAGAGGCCCTTCCCATCACCCTTGAGGACCACCACTTGATCGGACCCGCTCAACGCCAGCACCAAATCCAACACGCCATCCCGATCCATATCTTCGGCAATTAACGCCAGGGGAATTTTGCCGACGCCAAATGACACCGCCGATTGAAATGTGCCATTTCCATTGCCCAACAAGACTGAGACATCATCGGACGTGCCATTCACCGTGGCCAGATCCCATCGTCCATCACCATTAAAATCTCCTGTGGCAATAGCTTGCGGCGCACGCCCAACCGGGTTGTTCGGTGTAGGGGTGTAGGTGAGATTCTGTGCCTGTGCATGAATGGACCATCCTGTCATCCACGTACACATCACCCCTATAAAAATGACCCGTTGGATACGTTTGAGGGAGAATGTCATGCGTCTCGTCTAATTGAACGAAGGATTGGCATAGGTTTTTTCTAACACAATTTCGATTTCATCCGACGCGGCCACACCTCGATTTCGAAACCTTGCAGCCCACTCGGGATACCGCTCTAACGTCTGAAAAATACTTTTGACAATCTCGGGTTTCACCTGAGACTCCCACTGGGTGAGCCAGGCTTTTTCGTCATCCTCGCCCTCATAATCATCTGGAAATGTGGCTTCCAGCGAAAATCTTAAGTTAAAGGATTCCTCTTCTTGAAACATCTTCCTCTCCTTCTCGATCAGATCTTGTAAACCGGTTACTCGGAAAACTCGGATTGTCCTCTTCTTCACATGTGGCCTATAATAGATTTACCATTTCATTTAGAAGGAGGTCCAGAAACCATGCCGATTTTTGCGTATAAGTGCCAAGGCTGTTCCCATCATTTTGATCTCCTGGTTCATGCGTCCACCATTCCTACATGCCCAGAATGCCAGGGGAAAAATCTTGAAAAACAACTCACAGGATTTGCCGTTGGCGGGGCAGGCGGTGGAATGAACTTTTCTGATCCAGGCAGTTGCGGTTCCTGCGGGGATCCCCGAGGACCCGGCGCCTGTTCGATGAATTAGGGGGCTGTTGAAAACAAATGTCCCACCTTACCAGGATGGAATAAGCAAGGCGGCGTTTTCTCGCCAGTTTTCCGTGCTCACGTACTGGAAGTACGCTCTGCGCGCAAAGCTGGCTGCGGCCTTGCTGGACGAACTTTTTTGAACCGCCCCGAGGCCTTCGATATCCAACGAACCTGTGGGCCAATATGCCCTTGGGAATTATTATTCAACACTCCCATTAGGATTTTTTGAGGATATTTTTTTAGGGAAGAGTTTTAGAACTGGGAGCCGAGTCGCAAGTCTGTCGGCTCAAAAATCCAATGGCCGGATGATCGGGGGTGACGTGAATTACGGGCTTTCCGCTGAAATCATAGTCAGTGACAAAACCCAGCACTTCTGAATCATAGGGGAAGAACCGGACCGATGCCACTGAGAAATGTTTCCCCGCGGACAACACACATTGCGCCTCTTGTGGCATCCTTTGACGAAGAGTCATTCGTATGGCTTTCTGAACCGAATAGCTTACATTTTTGGGCAGTACATCTTTCACAGACTTCCCCACGATCGTTTCTCCCCCCAGTAAGTGCTCGCATGGGAATGGGTAAAAACAATCCCGATAAATCCCTTGGGCGTCCCAACGAAAGACTTTGTGCGGGAAAAAAGCGACGTGCTCTGGACGGAAAAGCATCCGGAACAGATTGTGCCATTTGTCAATTGACCAGCGTGCAGTTGACACCGAACCCTCCTTGGTCACGATGTAAACTCTAGTGTAAAAAGACGGAACGGGGGAATCAAGATCGATTCCTGACGATTTGTCCTGAATCTACGTCTCAAGCCACCATCTACTGCTACTGCTGCCCATTTAAGTGTTCGTTGCCATTGAGCCCATCTTCTTCTGAATCAACCCACATCCTTTCTGGAAAACCCAAGCTATCCTGGCCAACCCCATAAAACAAGGCATGGGCGGCAACAAGGTAGGTCACCCACCCGACTGTGCCATCGACTTCTACCACGAGATACTCGGGATTCTTAGCTTCGGGAATGGCGAGTTGTCGACCCGGTAAGGTCATCATCACGCGATGCACGCTCACGTGCGGTGAAACTTCCTGCCATGTTCCCGGATATCGAATAGCCAGCATGCCATTGGGGAGAAGATCGCTGTCGTTGGAGACGTTAGATTCAAACGATTGAGGGTTGAGTTGAGAATCACATGCCCAGGAAGGAAAGGGAGCAACACATAACAGTAGTGGTAGGAACCAAGGAACCTTACCGATAAACGGCCCATCTCTGAAGCTCCCCATCAGGCACCTCCTTGTTGGGAACGGCTTCGAATGCTTTGACTCCTCTATATTCTTATCGGTTGCGTTTAGAGATAATTGAACATGTTGTGTGATTTTCCATGAAGTCTGGTGAAAATTTCAAAAAATCACGTCACTCCATCCCATTGCGAACTTGAAGTTTCAGGAAGGAATACTTGAACAATCAGAAGGTTTTTTAAGCGTGAAGGAGTAGCTCAATCAGATGACCGGATGGAAGGTGCAAGGATTTCACGATGAGATGAGAGGTTACGCTATGAATGATTGGGGATGAAGGAAACTTACTCAGAACTACCAAGCATGTCATCAATGAGGGGACGATTCAGGTCTTCGCAACCCGGACAAATGAGATCAAAAAAGGCTTCGTGATCTTCCACATAATTTTTCTCATCAACTAATTTCTCTTCATGGACGGAATCATAACAGACGTAGCAGAGGATCATTCTTCCCCGCATCACGGACACCGTTTTTCTTCCTGAGCTTCCTGACATAACGGCCGTCAAATCCTTCCAGCGAAAACCGTTTGGGGGTCAACACCCATTACGCCCATCCACGTTGTTGGGCCAACATGAAGTCTTCCTGTTCCAGATCAATTTCACACACAGGGCATTCGATAGGCTGATCTTGTGGGGGAACCGCCAGGGGAGTCTCCTGGATCCGCCCTTGACACACATGGTAAAACTTGCCACGGGCGTTCTCATCATCCAGGATATCTGATTCATATTTGAGGATCATGTACCGCTCCTTCTTCAAAAGACTGCTTCATCAGTTTATAACAAGCCCTGGAATTCTTGTGCAATCCCTGGCTGCACCTTCTCGGATCGCACTCATACCCTCCCCAACGGCTCGCCCCTCTTGTAAATATATGGGTAACAGGCTGGTGAGCCTCAGTCTTTGGCTCGGCCTCATGGTGCTCTCATCACTTTCTTTGGGACTGTCTGGCAAACCGGAAATTTCCACTAGCTCCCTCGACTCTCAAACCATCATCACCCATCGATTTTCCAAACCCGTTTTTGTGACGGCCAGTCCTGATAAATCTCACCGCCTCTTCGTCGTCGAACAAAATGGCCTCATACTGATCATTAAAGGAAACACCGTTCTTCCATCACCGTTTCTGAATGTCGCCGAAAAACTATCCACCGGGGGCGAACGCGGATTATTAGGCCTAGCCTTTCATCCTCGCTTTTCTGAAAATGGACGGGTGTTTGTCAATTATACCCGGAAGGAGGATGGGGCGACGGTTATTGCCGAATATCATGTGTCCTCAAACCCCAACCAAGCTGATCCGAGAGAATCCGTCCTCTTGGTCATTCCCCAGCCATACGGAAATCATAATGGTGGGATGATTGCCTTTGGCCCGGATCATTATCTGTATATTGGCATGGGCGATGGAGGGTCAGGTGGCGATCCGAAGAATTATGCGCAGAATCAAAATGAACTACTTGGGAAATTGCTTCGAATTGATGTGAATCAGGATCCCCCCTATGGCATTCCCCCCGACAACCCCCTGGTCAACTCACCCGGCCGGCCGGAAATTTTTGCCTGGGGGCTTCGCAATCCCTGGCGTTTTTCGTTTGATCGAAAGACCGGCGATCTGTGGGCTGGCGACGTCGGACAAAACAAATGGGAAGAAATCAATGTCGTGACGAAGGGGAAAAATTATGGATGGCGCCTCTTGGAAGGCACGCATTGCTTCAATCCTGAAACGCATTGCCGAAATGTACCCAACCTGGTTGACCCCGTCACGGAATATGGGCACGAACAGGGCCGCTGCTCTGTGACAGGTGGGTATGTCTATCGCGGGGCGAAGATTCCAGCCTTGTTCGGCACCTATGTGTTCGGCGATTTTTGCTCCGGGGAAATCTGGGGATACCGGGAAGGCACCACACGGCTGCTACTGGACACCAACCTACAGATTACTTCGTTTGGGGAAGATTGGGCTGGAGAACTCTACGTCGTGGGGTACGGAGGGGAGATTTTTCGGATAGTGCCCAAAGCAGTCGATTCAAAACCTTAAGAAGACGTTCCACCGGAACGTCTCTACATGAAACGGGCTAAAACTTCTGAACTTTTCGGAATAACTCGATCTCGTCGAGAACCTTGCCAACTCCATAGACAACGGACGTGAGCGGATCCTCAACCGTAATAATAGGGAGATTGGTTTCTTCCTGAAATCGGGTTGCGAGACCCGGCAACAGAGAACCGCCGCCTGTAATAACCACGCCCTTATCAATGATATCCCCCGCCAATTCCGGGGGGGTATTTTCGAGTGCGTTACGCAAGGCGTTAACAATTGCGTGGATGGGATCTTCCAATGCTTCTCGAATTTCCGAATCGTTCACCACCACCGTTCGAGGAATCCCGGAAATCATATCTCGCCCTTTGACCATCATGGTTTTGGCCTGCTCCAAGGGATAGGCTGATCCGACTTCAATTTTCACGCGTTCGGCCATGTGTTCGCCAATGAGCAAATTATACCGGCGCTTGATATAACTCAGAATCGCGTCGTCCATCGAATCTCCAGCGACTTTCACGGACTCGCTGCACACAATGCCCCCGAGAGAGATGACGGCAATGTCCGTCGTGCCCCCACCGATATCCACCACCATATTTCCTGACGGCTCGGTGATGGGAAGCCCGGCGCCTATCGCCGCAGCCACGGGCTCTTCAATAAGGTAGACTTCCCGAGCTCCGGCTTGGCTCGCGGATTCCCGGACCGCTCGTTGTTCAACTTCTGTGATCCGTGAGGGAACCCCAATAATACATCTGGGTCGCACAAAGGCCCGCCGGTTGTGGGACTTGGTAATAAAGTATTCCAACATCCGTTCCGTCATGGCAAAATCCGCAATCACGCCTTCTTTGATCGGACGAATCGCCACAATATTGCCAGGAGTTCGACCCACCATGCGCTTGGCTTCGACACCCACAGCCAGGACGGTGTTGGTTTGTTTATCAATGGCGACCACTGACGGCTCACTCAAGGTAATGCCCTTACCTCGAACATATACCAACGTGGTAGCGGTGCCTAAATCAATGGCGAGATCACTAGAAAACCAACCCAGCACATCACTTAACCCTGCCATGGAGCCCCCATAATCAAAAGAACGTGGATCAGAAAAAGTCGATCATGTACTCGTGCATAACGCACTCTCGACATATAATCGGGTAACGACTTGCAAAAATAAAGGAATAAATGAAAAAAGTTCGAGAACCGTGCTTATGAAGCCATAGGCTCATCCATGAATCCTACCGCTACAGGAACAATCCAAAAGTTAGGATTTCTCCGATCCCAACAGAAAAATCACGGATTGTCAGGGGTGGGGGAACACAAAACCCATGACCGAGACTGGGCCCGGCACAGGCTAGGCGATCACCGTGCCTATGTCAAGAGTCGAACGGGAGATGGGAGATAGTCCTTTTTACCCATCTGAAGCCGTGTGACATTTCTTACGTCTTTTCCGGCAAATCTTGTCGGGTAAGCGCTTGCTCTCAAGGGCGGGTATGGTATAACTAGAAAGATATTTTTACATTCTCTATTCCGCAGGCGATTTCCCCTTGAAGTAAGAGTTACCGTTATCGTGTCCAAAAAAGTTCTGCTGATTGTCATCTCCTTCGGACTCATCGCCACGTACCTAGGACTCCTTGGAAACGCGCGATGGGGTGACTCGACCCCTCCCGAGATTTCTCTGGAACAGCCCTTCGAGCTGGTCGGCCCGACCACGCCACTCGTGGTCCGGATTCATGATACTGAAACAGGTCTGCGCGATGTCTCTATCCGCATTATCCACAACCTGGAAACGTTCGTCTTGACCGACCAGGATTTTCCCTCGGAAGGCTGGCTTACCATCGGCGGCGGGACAGAACATGAATTTACTTTGACCACCATCCCCTATGCCAATCCAGAGCTTCCTCGACGACAAGGGCAAGCCCAATTAATCATCACGGCTCGTGATTATTCCTGGCGTAACCTCTTCGAAGGCAACAGTCAACGCCTGGAACAAGACTTTACCCCGCAATTTACCCCTCCTCGCGTGGAACTCATTTCCCCACCCGCAACCATCGTACAGGGTGGCTCCGCTGTCGTTCGTTATCGCGTCATCCCTGACGTTCCCACGCATGGAGTGAAAATCGGGGAGGCCTTTTTCCCGGGATTCCCGGCTCCCGACAAGGCCGGAATGTTTGCCTTGGTGGCCTTTCCCTACAATGCGCCACTCAACACGCCCATTCAAATCATCGCCGATGACGGGTTTGGTAACAGCGCCATGTTAGATGTAGATTTTCGCATTAAGCCCCAATTCTGGCGCACCAGACCTATTCAGATCACAGATGCCTTTATCCGGAAAACAGTCCCATCCATTCTCGCACAAACACCCGAGCTCTCAAGCAAGAATGACCTGCTGGCAGACTTTCTCCTGGTGAATGACACCTTGCGCACCATGAACAATCAAACCATTAGTGATCTGGCCAAACGTTCCCGACCAGAGCTGCTATGGAAAGGCGCCTTTCGTCAACTTTCCGGCTCACAGGTCGAAGCCTCATTTGCAGATCATCGCCAATATCTCTACAACGGCAAAGTCGTGGACGTCCAGGATCATTTAGGTTTTGATCTCGCCGTGACCAAACATTATCCGGTCGAAGCCTCCAATAATGGCCAGGTGTTGTTTGCGGGCTACCTCGGGATTTACGGCAACACGATCATCCTCGACCATGGCTACGGGCTCCTGTCCCTCTATGCTCATTTGTCTTCAATCGACGTCAAGGTCGGGGATGCCGTGACCATAGGCCAACCCATTGGCAAGTCCGGCACAACAGGACTCGCCGGTGGCGATCACTTGCATTTCAGTCTGATCTTGCATGGCGAACAGGTGAATCCCACGGAATGGTGGGACCCATTCTGGGTCAAAACGCGGATCAAAGATCAACTCGGCCTGCCTTCCCTGACCAAAGCTTCCGATGCAACGCCAGAACCAGAACCGCCGTCCAAAGAATTCGGACCGACAGCAGCCCCTACGCCGTAACACCCAAAAAGTGAGAAGTATGGTGCCAGGATTTAAGGAAGGTGATGTGGAAGCCATGCGCTCCATCTAGCATGATAACTGGTTCACCTGTGACTTATTTCAGATTTTCATTCATGTGCTAAAGGCTATGTTCTATGGCGAAACGCCCGAAAACTCCATCAACCTCCTCCGCCGACATCGCGACCACCGTGATTCCGGTTCCCTTAGATGAAACAACACGACAACGCTATTTAAACTATGCGTTGTCCGTCATCACCTCTCGGGCCCTTCCCGACATTCGTGACGGCTTAAAGCCGGTGCAACGGCGCATCTTGTTTTCGATGTACCACAATCATCGCCTTACGCCGGACCGCCCACCCATCAAAAGTGCCAAAGTCGTGGGGTCTGTGATCGGCGAATGGCACCCACACGGAGACGTAGCTGTCTATGATGCCATGGCTCGTATGGCCCAACCATGGTCCCTCCGTGCGACCTTAGTCGACGGCCATGGCAATTTCGGCAGTCAAGACGGAGATCGTCCGGCCGCCTACCGGTACACCGAAGCCCGCCTCACTCCTCTCGCACTTGAACTGTTAAACGAACTCAACAAAAACACCGTCGACTTTCAACCCAACTACGACGGCAAAGCGGAAGAACCACTCGTCCTGCCCGCGCGATATCCCAATCTCCTGGTGAACGGAGCGACCGGCATTGCCGTGGGCATGGCCACGAATATGCCTCCGCATAATCTGGGCGAAGTGATTGACGCGGCCATTGCGCTCATTGCCAATCGAGACGCCTCAATTGCCGATCTCATGAAATCCCTGAAGGGACCGGACTTCCCAACGGGCGGTGAAATTCTCAATACTCGAGCCGAAATTCGGGATATCTATGAAACAGGACAGGGCTCCATCCGGCTACGAGGGGAATATACTGTCAATCCAGGCGAACAGGGCAAATCCCAAATTCTCATCACCTCCATTCCCTTCGCCGTGGATAAGGCCACCATTGTGGAACGCATTGGCGAACTCATTCTCTCCAAAAAAATTCCTCAATTAGTCGATGTCCGCGATGAATCCACCACGGACGTGCGTATTGCCCTGGAATGCCAAAAAGACGCGGACCCGCACTTGGCTATGTCGTATCTCTTCAAACACACGCCACTTCAAAATAATTTTTCCGTCAACATGACCTGCTTGATCCCGGTGCCAGACTCTTCCGTCTCACGTCCCGATTGTCTCAATCTCAAGCAGATGTTGGAACAATTCATCGACTTCCGTTTTTCCACCGTCACCCGTCGGTTTACCTACGATCTACAGGTGTTAGAAAAGCGCATTCATATTCTGAACGGGTTCAAGAAAATTTTTGATGCCCTCGATGAGGTCTTACGAGTCATCCGCGCCAGTGACGGCAAAGCTGATTCTGCTGCAAAGTTGCAACAGCGGTTCGACCTGGAGCCGGTTCAAACAGAAGCGATCCTCGAAACACCCATTTACAAATTATCCAGGCCGGAAATTCAAAAAATGCTGGATGAACTCACGGACAAATTACGTCAAGCCAAAGATCTCAAAGCGCTCCTGGCTTCCAAGAAGAGATTATGGGACGTGGTCAAGGAGGAATTAGAAGAAGTCGCAAAGACGTTCGGCGACAAACGTCGAACCAAAATCGGCCGCAAACAAACCGAAGAAGTTGAATTTGATCCAGATGCCTTCCGCGTCAAGGAAGATGCGGTCATCACCATCTCGACTGACGGCTGGATTCGCCGAGTAGGAATCATCAAAGACCTCTCGAAAGCTCGCGTCAGAGAAGGCGATAGCTTGATGACCATTCTGGGGGGAAGCACGCTCGATCCCATCGTCTTCTTTTCCAATTATGGAAGCGCCTATACCATACGAATCGGAGATATTCCTCCCGCACGGAGTGGATTTGGCGACCCCGTCCAAAAGCTCTTTAAGTTTAAAGATGGCGAACGCATCATTGGCGGGTGGAGCTTTGATCCCCGCATGCGCCTTAGCACAGGTAACCCTCCACCGGCTTCCAGCTCAAAGAATGCCCAGTTGGCCCTTTTCAACCAAAAGGGGAAACCCCTGACTCCTTCATCACTGGAGGCCATCGCCATCACCACAAGCGGCATGGGACTTCGCTTTGATCTGGGATCGTTTCAAGAACCTTCTACGAGGCTCGGCCGGAAATTCTGCAAGCTCAAAGAGGGAGAAGAGGTTGTGGGGCTTGAGGTCATCACCGGCCCACTGAAGCAGACCGTTGTAGCCGTGGCGTCAGCCAAAGGGCGTGCGCTTCTTTGCCACGCGGAAGAGGTCGCCCAATTAGCCGGGCCAGGACGTGGAGTGATTGTGTTAAAAGTCGAGCCCAAGGATACGGTCGTTGGATTTACACTCTTATGCTCGAAAGATGATCGCCTGACTCTCCTGAAAGAAGATGGTGGAACCCTTCACGTCTCCCTTCGGAAGTACCAAGTGGTCGGACGAGGTGGGAAGGGGCATGCGCTCTTTAAACGGGGGCGTCTTGCCGGCATGGAACCCGTTGAGCTCCGCATTCCGATCTTTCAATTAGAATCACCATCGTAAAATGAAAATCATGGCAATCACATATTCTTTTTGTTCAAAAATGCCTCTTTTGATCTTAGAAATTTTGTCGGATATTTCTCTCACTTGGCGTGAAAAGTCCAGCTGTGGAGCCAATATCAACAGCGGAAGGGAATGTTCAAAAGAGGTCGTCCAGCAAGGCCGCAGCCCTTTAGACGAGCGGAGCGTACTCTCAGTACGTGAGCACGGCAGAAGGGGGACCTGCCTGCGCGAAGCCGCTCCGGCGAAGGCAGGGAACGCGCTGGCGGCTTTTTTCAACATTCCCTTAGAAGGGTTGCAGCATGGCTAAAACATATGGCGCTAGTGACATTGTCGTATTGGAAGGCATTGAGCCGGTTCGGCGGCGTCCGGCTATGTATATCGGTGGAACCGATAAAGCCGGGCTCCATCATCTGGTGTGGGAGATCCTGGACAACGCCATTGATGAAGCCATGAATGGCTATGCCTCTCAGATTATTGTGGAATTGGATAAATCACGAGAGGGCCTTCGCGTCACCGACAATGGCCGGGGCATTCCCGTGGATAAGCATCCGACACACAAAAAGTCGGCGTTAGAAATTATTATGACCACGTTGCATGCCGGTGGAAAATTTGAAACCGGGAGTTATATCCACTCTGGGGGTCTGCATGGCGTGGGTGCCTCGGTCGTGAATGCGCTCTCTCGCCACCTCGAAGTGCAAGTGAAGCGTGACGGCAAGGAATGGGAACAAACCTATCAAGCCGGAATCCCACAAGGTCCGGTGAAAGTTAAGGGCAGCGCCAAAGGCACCGGAACATCGGTGTACTTTCGTCCGGATCCAAAAATTTTCGGGAAAACGATTCAGTTCGATCCAGACTTGCTGCGAGAGAGTTTGGATGCCAAGGCCTATCTGCATAAAGGCCTGAAACTCACGTTTAAAGATGGAACTACGGGTCAGACACACCATTTTCATCACGAGCAGGGCATTCAGGAATATTTGCAAAAACTCGTGGGAGACAGAGGGAAAAAGCCCACGGTTGATTTCGTGTTTTACCTGGATCGCCCATTGGCCAACGGAGCCTCAGACGCGAACGCTGCGACAAAAAACCTTGGGTTGGAAGTCGCCCTGCAATGGACCGATGAACCAGCTGAATTTGTCAAAAGCTACGTCAACGGGGTGGCCACCCCAAATGGCGGCACCCATGAAATGGGCTTACGTGGCGGCCTGGTAAAAGCGGTCCGTAACTATATTGAAACCCACAATCTCGCGCCCAAAGGCCTGTCGCTCCAAGCTGAAGATATTCGTGAGGGAATGGCGGCCGTCCTGAGCGTTTTGGTCCTTCACCCGCAATTCCAAGGACAAACCAAAGAACGATTAAATAACCCGGAAGTCCAAGCCCAGGTCGACACCATCGTGCGGCCGGCTCTGGAAAACTATCTGAATGAGAATAAGACGATTGCTGAAACGCTTGTCGGGCGCATGGTCTTAGCCGCACGTGCACGGGAAGCGTCACGAGAAGCCTCGAAGGCGGTGATGCGGAAATCTGCCGTCAGTCATCGCCTGAATCTTCCCGGAAAACTGGCTGACTGCCAAAGCACGGATCCTTCCATCAGCGAACTGTTCATTGTCGAAGGCGACTCGGCAGGTGGTACCGCCAAACAGGGGCGCGATTTGAAAACCCAGGCGATCCTGCCTATCCGCGGCAAAGTGTTGAACACCGAAGAACTCACCCTTGCCAGGGTGGTCGAAAACAATGAATTGTCCGATTTGATCAAAGTGCTCGGTTGCGGCATCGGAAAAGATTTCGAGATTAAAAAACTTCGGTATTATAAAATCATTTTGTTGATGGATGCCGATATTGATGGATTCCACATCAGTACGCTTCTGCTGACCTTTTTCTTTCGCCACATGCCGGAACTCATTCGCCAGGGTCATGTCTACATCGCCCAACCACCGCT
>QJYE01000082.1 GCA_003235785.1 Nitrospirota bacterium | reverse complement strand
AGGAGCCATTTGGCCACATGGATGACGAGAATGAATTCTTCTGAGAGTTGGCGAAGCATGGTCATCGCTAATGGGCGTTCCCTATCATGCACCATAGCAATGACTGGATCGTAACGGTAGCCCTTGGAAAAATGATGGGGTGAAATCATCTTGACCGATCATCAGATCAGAAAGGGCACTATATGATGGTTGGGCTGGTCTCCGTTGACAGCGACTGGGGCCATTGGTAGCGTCATGAACGTCAAGCAGGATCAGAATTTACCGGTATTTCAATAGACTTCATGTTCTGTCTGAGTCTTCTTCGCGTATCGATTTCCTCAAAGAATTCTTCCAAATGGTATGAAATTCTCTCGTTCCTTTTTTTACCTCTGCCTTGTTGGCCTCTGTTGTTTTGTGAGTTATGACATGGTGCGTCGTCCGGCGTTGGCGTTGCTGGCGGATTCCCTGGGGGCGACTCCCTTCATGGTTGGATTGATTGTGGCGCTTTCCACGGTGACGGGAATTTTTTTGAAGTTGCCCATGGGTTTGTTATCGGATGTGGTGAACCGGCAACGGTTGATGATCGGGGGAGTTCTGGCTTTTGCCATCCCGCCGTTTTTTTATCTTTTCATTACCGATTTGCCCACCTTAGGGGTGCTGCGGGTTATTCATGGATTAGGGACGGCCATGTTTACTCCGCTGGCCTTAGCCATGGTTGCCGAATGGTTTATGCAGCAACGCGGTGAAGCTTTTGGCTGGTATACCTCGGCGACACAGGGAGGTGGGCTCTTAGGTCCCATGATTGGCGGATTCATTGTGTATCAATACGGGTTTTCACCGGCCTTCTTGTTGGCTGGAGTCTTTGGTCTACTGGCGGTGTGTTTTTTTGGGCTGATTCCACCATCGCCATCGATTTCTCAGGCCCAAGACCATTCGTTGGGTAAGCTCTGGACAGAAATGCGAGAGGGGCTTCGTCGTGTCTGCCAAAGCCAGCCCATCCTCATGACCAGTCTGGTGGAAGCTGCCAAAATGGTCGGCAATGGGACCCTAATGGCCTTTCTCCCCTTATATGGCTTGTTCATTGGCTTGAATGCGGCCGAGATCGGCGTCCTCTTTGGCATACAGGGGTTGACCTCCTTTGTTGCGAAACCCTTCATGGGGCGAATCTCCGACCGGGGGTCACGTCACTCTCTGATTGTGTGCGGGCTTTGCTTATGCGGACTGATGGTGATGCTGGTTCCTCACATTCAAGGCTATGCCGTCTTGCTGCTGGTGGCAGGGGCATTTGGATTTGGCGAAGCCGTGGTCACATCTTCAACCACGGCCCTTGTGGCAGACTTGTCCCAAGGCAAGGGGCTTGGAGGCGGCATGGGGTTGCGCGGGACGATCATGGATTTGGGCCATGCCGGGGGGCCGTTGTTGGCCGGCCTCTTAATTGATCAACTGGGCTATGGCGGAGGGTTTTTCTCTATAGGGACAATCTTGTTACTCACGGCCACATTTTTTGGCATTATGATGATAGGGATCAAGAAACCGGCCATGCTATAGTACTGACTCAACGGAGGTGTGACCAACGATGGATGAAGTGATGGGAACAGGTGATGTCATTATTGGAATTTTCGCCGCGCTAGGCGTTCTGGTGCTAATCGTGGTGTTTGTCGTCGTGGTCAAAACCGTGTTATTGAAAAAAGATGAAGAGACCGACTAAAAGCTGAAGGAGCCGTATGTTCAGTGGGATTGTTGAAGAAATGGGGGCAATTCAAAAGATTGAGAAGGGCTTGGCAGGGGCCAAGTTTTCCATCTTAGCTTCAGTTATTTTAGATGATCTTCAGGTTGGAGATAGTGTCAGTGTCTCAGGCGCCTGCCTGACGGTCACGAAGATTGAAGGTCAGAGTTTTTCTGTTGACGTTTCCACTGAAACATTGAATTGCACCATCTTTGGGCAGATAACAGTCGGCACACCGGTGAACCTGGAACGGGCTATGAAACTCAATGCCCGGATGGGAGGCCACATGGTGACCGGCCATGTGGATGGCATCGGCGCGCTACGTGCTCGTGAACAGGATGGCAATGCCATCTATCTCACCGTCGAAGCGCCGGAAGACATCATGCGGTATTGTGTCGCCAAAGGATCCATCACGATAGACGGCATTAGTTTGACGATTAATGCGGTTAAAGATCGATCATTCGCGGTAGCCATCATTCCTCATACGGCTAAGGTGACGACCATGGGCCTTAAACAAATTGGGGATGCCGTCAATCTTGAATCTGATCTTATTGGCAAATATGTCGAACGCCTATTGCAAGCCAATGGGACTCTTCCGCCCCCGCCGTCCCCCGTTATCGATAAGGATTACCTCCAGAAACGCGGCTTGTTATAAGTTTGAGCCTGATGTCTATTCAATCCCCCTCAAAACCCAAACATCCTCTTTGGCGTCTTTTTGCCGTGGTGACGATATTTGTCATCGTCATCCCCGCAACCCTCTGGGGAATTGTTCACCTCTATGAAATCGTATGTGCCTGGTGGGGTGGATGTGAAGGGATGACTCGGCCACGAACTCCCTGAAGTTCCTTAGCAGGAGGGCACGCGGGATTCCAGATTGGCTCGTGGTGTGTTTGTATTCCCCCCAGCAACATCGCCGGCTGGCGATAGGCGAGGAATTCATGGTAGGTCTCTCACGACACCATCCTGTTCCACCAAACTTCATTACACCACAGAATAAATCCTCCGCATCCCAAAGACCGGACATAGTTCACACGCATAAACAGGAAGATTATTCCTGAATTTACCTGGACTTCAATATCCGATGAAATCATTTTCAACTGAAAAACTTATTCAAGTCGGGTATCGGTATGTGACTCAATCGCAGGGGCGGTTTTATTTATATCTGGCGATTTTTTGTAGCATTCTGGTGATGCTGGATGCGGGGTCTGTGGAACTGATTCAGGGGATGAAGCTGAAAACCTTTGATGTGATCATGAAGAACCGGCTGCACTTTCATACAGCGGATCCCGAGATCATTATTTTGGATGTTGACGAGGCCAGCCTGTCCGCGATGGCGAAGGAATATGGTCGTTGGCCGTGGCCGCGTCAGGTCTTCGCCGAGTTTCTCGAAATATTACAGGAGCAGAAGCCTCAGGCTGTCGTCTTTGACATTTTGTTTAGCGACCCCGATGTCTACAACAAAGATTCAGATGCCTATTTCAATGAAGTCATTCCCGATATGCCTAACACGTTTTTCCCCATGCTCCGGTTGTCCCCATCCAACGACGAACTCAGCCAGATTACGCCTGCCATGATTCCGGGCATGAGCAGGATTGCCGGCAAACCGCAGGAAGAGAAAGGCCTTGCCCTGGTGTTGCCCCATTTCACCAGCATTATTGAAAGTGGTCGAATGGGAACCAATAATGTGTATCCGGATCGGGATGGTATCGTTCGCCAATACCCGATCTATCGCGAACACCATGGCTGGCGGATTCCCTCACTGCCTGCGAAAGTTGGCGAGACGCTTGGCTGGCAGCTGCCATCAAGTCAGAATGTGTATGTGAATTGGCGCGGAAAGCTTGGTGCCATCCATGCAGTTCGGTTTAGTGACGTCTTCGAAGATTTTTTGCGGCAGGACCGGCAGCGGCCTTCGGATGAATTCACGGGCAAAATTGTCATCATCGGGTCCACGGCTTCCGCCTTATTTGATACGAAAGCGACTCCGATGGCGAAAGTGCATCCTGGTGTGGAAATTTTGGCGACGGCCATCGACAACTTGAAAAATGGAGACTGGATAACCCAGGCCAAAAATCCCTGGGTGTTTACCGCCTTAGCGCTAGGGCTCATTTGGCTCACGGCCTTGGCCTTTTTGACCGGGGTCAAACGCAAAGCGATTGATATGGTGTTTGCCGGGTCGCAAGTGGGTTTGATGGCCGTTACCTTCGCGAGTTTGAACCTGACGACGTATTACCTGGATTTAACAGCACCGATCACCGCTGGGTTGATTTATTTTTCTCTGGCTCGGGCCTATGCCTATGCCGAAGCCACCATATTGGAAAAATATGTCTGGCTCAATGTGGAGGAAGGAGAAGAAGGTTGGCAATATGCCGTGGTGGTTGTGGTCCAGCCGGAGAGCCTGGAGGAGATTTCAGAAGGGAGATTTCTGACCTTGCTGAAGGGCGGCCTCTATGGGAAGCAAGTGGGGTTTACGATTGAGGGTTTTCCCCGCAAACCCGCTGGCCTTGAGAAAGCCTTTCAGAATATGTTTTTAATTTATTGGGTGGATAATCAT
>QJYE01000401.1 GCA_003235785.1 Nitrospirota bacterium | reverse complement strand
CTCGAAGATCCTCAGTGGATCAAGACAATTGTTGCCCACTACCACCCACAGGTTCTTGTTTATTGCCATGCGGTATGTGATGTGCCGAAATGTGAGGCCGATCCTGGTTGGGCCTACGAGGTGAACGTAAGGCATCTGCAACGAACGTTGAACGCTCTCTCCGACCAGACTCGATTGGTGTACGTTTCCTCCGACCATGTCTTTGGTGGAGATGGAACGTACGATGAATGCTCCCCACCTTGTCCTATTACTGTCTATGGAAGGACGCGTGTGAAAGCGGAACGTCTGGTTCTCGAAAGACCGGAATCATTGATTATTCGTACGGGGTTGGCGATCGGACCATCTCCGAATGGCCGAACCGGCCATTTGGATTGGCTTCGGTACCGCATTCAACGCAAGCTTCCCATCACCATTATTGAAGACGAATATCGTTCAGCCGTGTGGGTGGATGATTTAGCACGACGAGTGATAGAACTGGCCGGAAGCCCAAAGACAGGAGTTCGCCATATTTCGGCGACCCGTGCAGTATCAAGGATTGAGTTGGCGCACTATTTGTTGACCCGTTTAGGATTGGAGGCTCGCTTCCATTACGAAAGCCGGCATGACCGTCCAGCTCCTCATTTAGGACGTGTGGACCTCATGAGTACCTATCGAGATGAATGGGCTACTCCGCTACCAAGTGTGATTGAAAGCCAAGAAACCTCACTTTTAGAAGAAGTCGCCTGAGAGATTGTTACCAGCTATTATGTTATTTTTTTCGCCCGACAACCATCTGCAGGCCAATGATGGTTTTGGCATCTCGAATCGTCCCGTCTTGAATTTTGGCGAGAGCTTCTTCCAGAGGCCATTCCACAATTTCCAGGACTTCGTCCTGATCTAAATTTTGCCTACCGGGTTGTAGGTCCGATGCCTGATAAATATGGATGATTTCATCCGTAAATCCCGGTGCCGTCCAGATGCTGGTGAGTAACGTCAACGTCCCTGCGCAATAGCCAACTTCTTCTTCCAGCTCACGCGCCGCGCAAATCTTTGGATCTTCGTGGTGATCCAACTTACCTGCGGGAATTTCATAGATAAACCCTCCAGCCGCATGTCGCAGCTGGCGGATGAGCACGACCGTGCCATCCTCTTTTATTGGCACCACTGCTGAGGCCCCGGGATGGCGAAGGATTTCCAGCACCGTCATTTTTCCGTTGGGTAATTCCACCGTGTCCAGATCGAGCTTGAGGACTTTGCCGGTATACTTCCGTTCTGTTGCTAACAATCGTTCCTCTTGCATGAACCAGAGCCTTTCCCACACAGCTACTTCGATTTTTTTCGTTTATAAAATGGGAGCGTGACGACTTGTGCGTCCACCAATTTCCCACGGATGTCGATATGAAATCTGGTGCCTTCCTGGCTGAAAGCCGGAGGCACATAGCCCATCCCGATGCCTTGCTGCAACACGGGTGAAAAATTTCCACTAGTCACGACCCCCACCGACTGGCCATCCACAACAATGGCCATTCCATGACGCGGAATACCCCGCTCCATCAATTCAAATCCCACTAGCTGTCGTGTCAGCCCGTTTTCCTGTTGTTTGAGAAGGGCGGTCTTTCCCTGGAACTCGCCTTTTCCCCAGGCCACAATCCATTGAGCATTGGTTTCGAGCGGGGAAACCTCTTCATCCATATCATTGCCATAGAGCAGATACCCCACATCTAAACGCAGCAAATCGCGTGCGCCCAAACCAACTGGCTTGACGCCATCATCCGCTCCTCTTTCCAATAACGTCTCCCATGCCCGTTGCGCCTCACCGGCAGGTAGATACCATTCATACCCGATTTCTCCTGTATAACCGGTTCGGCTGAGAAACCCAGTCCATCCATTCTCGTTCACCTCATATACTCGACGCGGCTTCAGCCTCTCGACATCTGGCCCCACGACCTTCCGCATGAGAGCCGGCGACGCCGGCCCTTGTATCGCGATTTGCGCCAACCGGCTGGAGTCATCCCGAATGATGGCTTTTGGAAAAGCATGGCTCTGATGATCTCGAAACCATTGAAGAATTTTTTCTCGATTGGAAGCATTCGCGCAAACCAGAAATTGTGTCGCACCGGTTTTATACACGAAGATATCATCCAGAATGCCTCCGTCCTCACGACAAACCATGGAATACTGTGCCTGTCCAATCTCAAGCTGACTGACGTCATTGGTGCTGATCCATTGCAAGAAATCTTCGGCCTGACTTCCCGATACATGGAAGCGCCCCATGTGGCTCACATCGAACAATCCCACTGCCTGTCGGACGGCATGATACTCATCGAGTACGCCCGTATAGTGAATAGGCATGAGCCAACCGGCAAAATCCACCAGTTTGGCCTTCTGCGCACGATGCGCCTGAATGAGAGGTGTTTCGTTCATCACCGCAAGTCCAGAAGTTCGACGATAAAAATCAGCGTGGCATTGGGGGGAATCGCGGACCCTGCGCCTCTCGCTCCATACCCTAATTGAGGAGGAATCACGAGCTTGCGTGTGCCACCAATTTTCATGCCTTCCACGCCTTCATCCCAACCTTTGATCACATGGCCCGCGCCAAGACGGAATGAAAATGGTTGATTCCGATCTTTCGAGCTATCAAACTTGGTTCCCTCAACCAGTGTCCCCGTATAATGCACGGTCGCTGTTTCACCGGCATGTGCCTCCCGGCCCTTTCCCACAACAAGATCTGCATATTGTAAACCCGAAGGAGTTTTTACCATGGCATCTTCGGCAGCATAACCGGAAAATGGTAATAGAAATATTCCGAATACCACCCATAGCAGCCAGGTTTTACGTTTGGAAGGTGAGTAAATAAGGGATGACTGCACAATTCTTTTCCTCATCATGGCGTCTCCAAGGTTATGGGTTATCGTTAATTTTGCCAGCTTCACGTCAACGACGCTCCAAGGAAGGGCTATCATAAAACAGGGCCATACTAGCGGTATAGCCATGCAAAAAGTTCTTGCCACCAACTGGGCCAATTTCCCCACCCGCAAAAAATCCAGCGACAGGCAGCATGCCCAAGTGCTGATGTATCATCGCAATGTCATGATGCGGCATTTGAAAAAACTGCTGCCCACGGCCATTACAGCTAAAGAGCAACGCGCCCTTGGGCGGACTGGTTGGAAATAGGGCGTGCTCTTTGGAGAGCGCATAATGGAGATCCGCGCCAGCTGCCTCAGGATTCCGAATATGAAACTGAATCGTTTGCCCCTCTTGGACAAAATCGGCGATGGCTAAAGACCCTGATTGCCGATCTGCGCCTAACAACCCACGAATCAAAAAATCTCCTTGACCGAATTCCGCACGATGTTCGTCCATAGCAATTCCCACCTGTAACCCATTCGCCGCCTGTTGTCGTTCAAGTTCCCCTAAGGCTTTTAATGTGGCCTCTAAGCGCTCCAAGGGAGGGATCCCGCCAAGTTCCTGAATGACATTTCGATCCACTTTCGTGACCACATAGCGTTCCCCAATAGGTTGGCACCCCTGAGACACAACCGTTCGTAGTTCCACGCCTCCTTGGATGGCCACACCCACTACTCCAGATTCAATTATCTTATCGTTTAAAATTAATCGAGGCTCACCTTCATCCATCCCGCCACTGGCAATTCCCCCAATAGCTGCAGAACCAGGAGCATTGTGATCCACAAGAACAAACAATTCATCGATCGGTGTAGAAAATGGGTCGGCAAAGAGTAGGAATGTTTGAGGGGCAGGATGCCCTTTCGGCATGTCCGGCCAGCCTTCTAGTGATATGGCTTCTCCATTTTTTTTCGGAGTCAGGTGAAACGGAGTCACCTGCATGCTGGGATGACTGAGTCCCCACAGGACAAGGCCGGCATGGTCCTCAATTTCTTGTGTGCCACCAATGACTCCTGCCCCCATGCAGCCAAGTAATACTTTGGGGGCAAGGTTCCGGCGAACAATGTCCACCAAGGATTGGACGTCTTCTGAAAAATGGGAAGAAAAAAAGATACAGGCGATATCACAGCCTTTTCCGCCAAATGCGTCTTGAACTGAACGGGAGACGACTTGAGCCGCCTGCTGGGGATTAGCATCTTGGGAGACTGCGACATGACAGTGCATCATCGTGTATTCAATTTCATTTTTAAGGATATCTGTTCAACCATGTCATCCGAACCATTACATAGTAAGGGAAAAAACAAGAATGCAATGCAGGGTTTTCTTCTCTCTTGCTTCCCACTTTTTACTTTTCACTCTTTGCTATTCTGTGACGGATATGCTGCCAGAATGG
>QJYE01000426.1 GCA_003235785.1 Nitrospirota bacterium | reverse complement strand
TTGTTCAGCAATCCATGATGCGGAAAGGTTAATGATCAGTAACAACCCGACGAGGACAAGAGCGGTGGCATAGGCATTAGGATTGCCACCTGCGACGTTCATGGATAAGTCATAAATATGAAGGGAAAGGGCCCGTCCCGAATCCATTAAGGATGTGGGCATTCGATCGACATACCCACTGGTAAAGATTAACGCCGCCGTTTCCGCCATAGCCCTTCCGACTCCGAGAATACATCCCACTAACAAACCTGGAATAGCGGCGGGCAGAAGAATGCGCTGAATGGTTGCCCTTTTCGAAATTCCCAATGCGGCTGCAGCAAGTCGGTGTTCCAGTGCAATCGTCCGAAAACTTTCTTCGAGGGTGCGGATCAATATGGGCAACACCATGCAGGCTAACGTAAGTCCACCGGATAGAATGGAAAAACCTAAATCCAAGGCCTGACAAAAAAACGCATTGCCAAATAACCCAAAGACAATGGAAGGCACACCTGCCAATACATCCAACGAACCTCGAATCAATCTTCCACTCACCTGATCATTGCGAGTATATTCCGAGAGAAAGAGTGCTGTTCCCAGTCCAATGGGTAGGGCCACAACCATGCAGATGCCCACAATCAATCCCGTGGAAACCAGAATTGGCTCAATCCCACCTTCACGCCCGGCGTTTTGTGGAGCGGACAGCAGAAAGTTCAAGGACAGGTAAGGCCACCCATGCCACAGCAGATCCCCGATCAACCATAAAAAAGGAACGGTGATCAACGCGGCGGTCGTCCAGACCATCAGCGTGGCGCTAGCTTCACGAATGGTGTTACTTAGCGACAACATAAGGGCTTTTGTGGCGAAGCACCTCGGCTATACTCACAAAGATTATGACCAGAACCATCAGTAAAAGTCCGCTGATAAACAAGGCTGACCGATGGTGGTCTAGGGCGTAGGCCATTTCCAGGGCGATATTCGCGGTTAAGGTTCGAATGGGATCAAAGATGTGAGAAGGGTATTGTATGACATTTCCGCAGACCATCAAGATCGCCATGGTCTCTCCCAGGGCCCTTGCCAAACCCAAAAAGATTCCGGTCAACAGGCCGACACGAGAAACAGGAAGAACGATTCGCCAAATCACGGCCCATCGGCTAAGCCCCAAGGCCGTAGCGTTTTTGATGTAAGTGGTCGGAACTTGGCTGATACTGGAGTGAGCAATAAGCATGATGGTAGGGATGATCATCAGTGTGAGAATAAGAATGCCTCCTAAAAGGCTGGGTCCTGGGGGCTGCCAAGCGGCAATGAGAGGAACCAGCACCACTAAGCCCCAAAAGCCAAATACCACAGAAGGAATCCCGGCCAAGAGTTCAATCATGCGTCGGTACCATAATCCGAGAATGGGCGGCGCATAAAAGTGACAAAAGACTGCTGACAAAATACCGAGTGGGGCAGCCAGGAGAATCGAACCGCATGCGGCCAACAATGTGCCCGAAATCATAGGGGTGATCTCGTAAGAATGTTCGGTGGGGAACCATCCAGAATCGGTGAAAAATCTTGACAGGCCAACCTGAGTCAAAGCCATCCAGGACTCCCTAAGGATAAAGCCGATGACCAACACCAATAGGCTTGCAGCCAGCAAGGCAAGAACCCGCAGACTCCATGAAAAATAGCGGTCAGTTTTGGAGCGGGACGAAGTATTGTTGGAGAATAAGATCATGAACCTCAGGCGACTGAGCAAAATGAATAAAAGTTTTGGTGAGACCCGTAGGCGATGATTTCGTGATCAGCGTGAGTGGCCGGGATAAAGGAAATGTGCCTGCACGTACGGTTTCAACAGAAGCTGGAATGTGTTGTAAGGGGAGCAGGTGTATAGGTATTCCATGCGAGGCGTCGTACTGGGCTGTTCCAATCGAGACATAGCCAATGGCGTTGGGGTTCCCCGCGACCGTTTTTATCCCTTGTTCATTGTCCCCGATCACGACGTGAGCCTGAATGTCGCGGTTGGATAATTTGAAATACTGGACAAATAATTCCAAGGTGGAGCGGCCCTGGGCTTTATTGACTACGGTGATGGGTGCATCATGTCCACCAACTTGTTGCCAATTCCTAATTCGACCGGTGTAGATATCGACAATCTGGGGATTCGTTAATTCTTGTATAGGGTTTGATGTGTGCAGGATCATTCCGATACCATCTCGTGCGACCACGGCCCCATGGAGGTGTTTCTCCTGTGGATTCAGGGTTCGTGATGCCATTCCAATATCAGCCAGGCCGTTTACAACATCGGCAATTCCGCGTGAAGACCCTCCTGTTTGGACATCGATGCGTGTGCCCGGATGACGTGTTTCAAACCGTTTTCCGATTTCCAACAGGAGGGGCGCCATAGTGGAAGAGCCGGTGATGACCAAATTCCCCTCTTGGGCTTGTGCGAGAGGCCAAACTCCGAATGGTCCGAAGAGGCATAGGAATCCGACAAGTAATGAAAGAGAGAGGAAGGGACGGAGGAAAGTGAGTGCTGCCATGAAAAAGGAGTCGTCTTCCTGAATTAATCGAAAGAAATTTTACAACAGCCTAAGTTGATAGCTTTACCAACCGTGGAATCTGCCACGGAAGCTGGTAATTGATAAATCATGGTTTTCCCGTCTCGTGTGGCTTCGACTAATGCGTGATCTCGAAGAATGGCCAGGTGATGAGATAATAAGCTTTGCTCCACTCGTAGTTGCGCCATAAGTTCTCCGACATTTTGCGGACCAGACATCAGCGCTTCCAACACCGCCAAGCGGGTCGAATCTGCCAGCACTTTCAATTTGCTGGCACAGGCAGGAGAGATGTTTT
Source organism: Nitrospirota bacterium (assembly GCA_003235785.1). Taxonomy (GTDB): domain Bacteria; phylum Nitrospirota; class Nitrospiria; order Nitrospirales; family UBA8639; genus Nitrospira_E. Next base: position 1,486 of record QJYE01000426.1, on the reverse strand, counting down.
TGGCTTTCATAGGAGGAGAGTCAAAAATAAAGAAGAATCATTACAGATATGAATAAAATTTCATATGAATTGATTTTTATGTAAAATACAGCCGTGAGTCAAGTGAGACGCGGATAGGGGTATGTGGGATACTATTCAAAATGGATATTTATGAAAATTTAACCGTCTTCCAACCCACGAATTCCCAAATTCCCATGCTCAGATAATCTATCCCCAAGCCACCCAGTCCACGTTATGATCTACTATATTCCCTTAAAAGGAATTGAGATCTGACCTATTTCTCGCTACTTTTTCTCGAAAAGTTGTATGGGGTTTTTAACTTTTTCACTTTGGCAATCAAGAGGCACAGAGGGAGGTCGCAGACCATGGAGAAATTTGCCCTAAAGAACCACCGCCAATCGATGGCACGAAGATTTTTCCACGTTGACGCGTCCCTACTTTTCCTCATGTTCATAATGCTGATAACCATGGGTTGTGGAAATAGTGAACAGTCATCCTCTCAAGAAAAAGCCTCTGAGTCTGCCATGGCCACAAAGGAACCATCCGATCAATCCGGGTCTCAAGCTGAGTCTACACCTGTCGTCAGGGAAACGACTTTTTCAATCGACCCCTGTGCGCTCATTACCAAAGCGGATGCTGAAGCTCTGGCTGCCGGCCCCATGAATGAACCGTTGCAGGACCACTTAGAGGACCCCGCGGGCAAAGGCTGTCGCTACTTCAGCGCCAAAGACTCCAACCAATCCCGAGCGGTAGAAATTACCGTGTGGGAATCGAATAATCTAAAACAGGGCCTGTATGGATGGCCCGCGGATAAACACTTTGCACGTTTTAAGGCTGGTCATAAAAACACTGGTAAAAACTTTGAGCAACTACAAGGGCTGGGTGATGATGCGTACTTTTGGGGCAGTCATGTCCATGCCTTAAAAGGCCCATACGTCTTAATGGTCAGCGCAAGGGGGTTTGGCTCCGGTGGAGCCGATTCCGATGCGAAAAACAAAGAATCCACGATTAAAGCTGCCACGCTGGCAATAGGAAGGGTACCGTAGGAACATCGCAGACCAACCATTTCGGCATTATCATTTGAGTCTGCGACATTTCAGGTGAGGACTTTTTCCCATGAATTCTTTTTCTCTTTTATTTATCTTTTCCTGACAACTTGAAGGGAAGCGGACTATCTCTATGACATCTTTTTGGGCCTGGATCTTTTCTTGTAATTCCTTCAGAATACATCCATATTGTCTTAGGTAAGACCAGGAAGGAGAAAACCCATGTCTTCTGTTGGGAAATTAATGACACGGGATTTAAGTTTCATTCATGAGGAAGCCAGCATTCAAGAAGCCGCTCGATCTATGCATGCCAAACGTATTGGATCCTTGTTGGTAGGCAAAGAAGGCGATTTTGGGGGAATCATCACTGAAACGGATGTCGTGCAGGCGGTGGCTGAACAGCCAGAAGCTGTGGCTCGATTAACGGTGAAAGGGGTGTT
>QJYE01000476.1 GCA_003235785.1 Nitrospirota bacterium | reverse complement strand
TGTTAATGGCTGCAAGGGAAAGCTTTCCCTTGTCAAGCAGGACAACAGATGCGCAGTTGGTTGAGTTCGCAGTCTCAATGATAGCTGCGGGCGCTATGTCAAGACCAAAATCCAACCTACGACTCCTTTGTTTGCCCAAGACAACGCATGGTCTCCTGCGCAATGAGTGTTTCCTCATCGGTCGCCACGACATACGCAGCCATGGATGACTTGTCGCCGCTAATCTTCGCAGCCTTCCCTGGGCTCAAATTGATGGCTTGCTCATTACGAACCGCGTCTATGTGCAACCCACACCATTCCATGCCGGCGCACACCTGTGCCCGTATCTCAGGGGAATTCTCTCCTATCCCCCCGCCAAACACGATGGCATCTGCACCATGTAAGACAGCCAGATACGCGCCAATATATTGGCGTATGCGGTAGCAAAAGATTTCAATCGCCAATCGAGCCCGTCTATCCTTCTCCTCATTGGCTGCACGAAGTAATGCATGCATGTCGGAGGAACGTCCTGAAATCCCTAATAGCCCCGATTGTTCATTTAGAAGTTGCTCAATGACTTCCACGCTCATTGAATGGTGCTTCATAAGATGGCAGACCACAGCCGGATCCACATTTCCTGCCCGCGTGCCCATGACCAACCCTTCCAGAGGAGTAAAGCCCATAGACGTCTCAACTGAACGGCCTTGCGCAATCGCGGCCATAGAACAACCATGCCCTAACTGAAGCGTGATCAGAGGTGATTGGTGAAGATGTTGCCCCGTGAATTGTGCATAGCCTTCTGCCAACGACGCATGGGCAATGCCATGGAACCCGTATCGTCTGATGCCTGTTTTTTTGGTTAACTCGAATGGCAAAGCATACATTCGGGCATGCTCAGGAAGTGTGGCATGAAACGCCGTATCGAACACAGCCACCATTGGCACGGTCTCGCCTAAGGCCTGTTGCACCATTCGAATGCCGGCCACACAGAACGGATTATGAAGCGGAGCCAAGTCGTTCAGTTGTTCAATCCGGTGGAGGACATCGTCATCAATGCGCACCGCTTGCGTGAACGCTTCTCCTCCATGCACCACCCGATGTCCAACCGCCTTGATGTCTTTCCAATACGCATACGGTGGTTCACGATCTTGTAAAATTTCACACATCCATTCAATCGCGGCCCTGATATCCGAAATGTGTCGCGTAAAAGTGCGGGAACCCTGGCCGTCAAGCAACACACACTTCGCCTCTCCTCCAATCCCCGCAATCTTTCCATTAAGCAGCATGCGGTCTTCATTCAGTTCCTGATTCCGGGAAGAGCCAACCATGTCATGGGTACTAAATTTCAGGGAAGAGCTGCCGCAATTGACAACTAAGATGTTCACATTGCTCACCATGCCTACTGCAAAAAATTCTTTAGATGAGTAGCGGCGTCTTCGGGAAGGATCGTGTTGATAAAAATTCCCGATCCCAATTCAAATCCTGCGATGGTCGTCAAGCGTGGCAGAATTTGAATATGCCATAAGAAGTAGTGTTTCGTGTCATCCTCAGGAGGAGCCGAATGGAGGATGTAATTGAAATCAGGGTCGCCAAGAGCGTCATCTAAGGTCTTAAGGGTTCGCCTGAGCACATCCGCCAGTTCAGCCAGATGTCCGGGCTCGACATGTCCAAACGTGGCTTCTTCGTACTTCGGTGCAATCCAGGTTTCAAAGGGGACACGTGAGGCAAACGGATGGAACACCACAAACCGTGTCGACTCAAACAGCACACGAAGAGCGGCCGAACGTTCCGCATCAATTAAGTCCCTATAGAGGCATCTCCCTGTATCATCATAATGACTGATGGCCACTTCATATTTTTTCCGAATCAATAAGGGCGCCACGGGCGTGCCGACAATTTGTGAATGCGGATGGATGAGGGATGTTCCCGCTTGCTCACCATGGTTTTTAAACAGCACAATACTTTTCACCTGAGGATCCTGCTTCAGCGCACAATAGCGTTCATGACACGCTTGCAAGACCACTTCAACGTCATGGGAGGTCATGCGAGAAAGACTCTGATTATGTTGCGGGGTTTCAATAATGACTTCATGATGACCGACCCCTCCCATCTCTCGAAAGAAGTGGCCGTCTTCCTTACGATAGGGTTCCACATTCAGCCCCACGGCTGCATATTTATTCGGCACGACTCTCAGACGCCAATCGCGAGGCGAATCGGGTGGATAGCGAAGAATGTCCGTGGGGGTCAGGCTTTCTTGGCCGGGACAAAAGGGGCAGGATGGATCATACGTCGGCAACGCTGATTCTACGGCGGCTCGATGAAAGTCATCAGGACGCTTCCCTCGATCCGTTGCAATAATCACCCAATCTTTCGTCGTCGGATCTTGTCGAAGTATGGACATACAAGCAATTATTCGGTCAACCCAGCAAGCGCCCCAGGTTCTGCCTAGAAATGAAGATTAGCATCTTTGATGCGGGACAATCTTCCACAGAACCCCACCTGACACCTGGCGCAAAAAGCCTCATATTTGAGTGGGAATGTTCATGATGGATTTCTTCTCCCCCCATTCCCACCGTCATAGATTGGCACCCATTTCGAATGCCAATCAATACATTATTCCCCGTCATCCCTTCATCGCCCTCCGTAATCCCTGCGGTACGTGGCAGGGATCCATCTTCTCCCTTCCGTCATCCCCAAAAAGTATCGCAAGATGGATGCCCGATAACATACGCCGGGAATGACCCAATTTTCCATCATTTCCGCGGTGTATCATGGGGCTTCATCTCACCTCCCCCTTCGTCATCCCTCCCCTCTATCATCCTCGCACCCACTCTGTCATCCCCGCAGTAGATGGCGGGGATCTACCCGAGAAGAAAGAGAAAAGATGGATTCCCGCCACATGCACGCGGGAATGACAAAAAAGTCGAAAAGGACAAAAGAAGGGACCGAATAGGGGGCGGAATGACGGAAGAAGAGACAGGCAGCACGGAGATTAGTGGAAATGACGGAAAAGTCAGCTTGATCAATCTCAACTAAATCACATCACTATTTCATTCATGGTCTACCGAAGGCCTCACCCTGCACAACATTTTGAGACGAGCTTACTGCCCCTTGTCTCCACACATCTCCAGTCTATGAATGGAGCTATTTTCCACATTTTTTGTCTAACTCTTCTTCTTTGGCCCGGAAATCCTGCCAAACCAACTGAATAGTGGCTCAAAATATTCTTGGCATAACTTTGGCAGAACACTACATAAAGATTTTTTGCCGGTTGTGAGGAAAGGTGAACCATGTATCGAGTGATCAGCGAAAGTGAGGGTGGGAATATCGGCATCAAGATCGATCGAACATTAACACAGGATGAGTATGATTTATTGATTCCCTATCTAGACCGGCTCAAACAAGAAATAGGGCCACTTCGATTGTTGTTTGATATGACCGAATGTGACGGGCTGAACAGTCAAGCCTTATGGGAAGATCTCACCGATCATTTTCACCAATTTCATGAAATGCCCCGAGTAGCCGTCGTGGGCGATCGACAGTGGATGGAATCCGGCACGAAGGTGTTTCACCCGTTGCTCACCACCCGGGTGGAATACTTTATGCCGGATCAACTCGATGAGGCATGGAAATGGGTGAAGAAAACCGAGGAGTCAAAAATACTCAAACAACAGAAAGGTGATCTCCCCCGTTATTCCCCAAAATGATCCTAGTGGGTTTTTTCTAAGGACCTAGGGAAATTCCCAGTTATGCTTTTCTGGGAATTCACGTATAAGAGGGAAGATGGAGGCTCATTCCCCTTTTTATACATGTTGGAGCTAAGAAAAGGAACATGAGATCATGACACGACTTAAATCCAATGACGTGTGGTCCATTATTCTTGCCGGTGGCGAAGGGGAACGAACCCGTCCTTTCATTCAGCAATGGTTAGGCTATTCAAAGCCGAAACAATATTGCACCTTCGTGGGAAACCGGTCGATGCTTCAACATACCCTGGATCGGGCCGATCGGTTGGGAAACCCTCATAAAAAAATCACGGTTGTGGCGCAGGAACATTTATCACATGCCCGGGAGATGATTGATACTCAGCAGGCTGGAACCATCATTGTTCAGCCGCAGAATTGTAATACGGCCGCAGGGATTTTTCTTCCCCTGACCTATGTGCGGGAAAGAGATCCGAATGCCACTGTTGTGATTTTCCCATCGGATCATTTCGTGTTTCCCGAGGATCGTTTCGTGGAAACCGTTCAGCGAGCCACACGAGCTGTTCAGATACTCAAGGATCGCCTCCTCCTTTTGGGGGTGCGCCCTACCCATCTGGAGTTGG
>QJYE01000295.1 GCA_003235785.1 Nitrospirota bacterium | reverse complement strand
GTGATGATTCCGTTGGTGACATCCCGAAGCTTTGGGAATGTGTTTTGCTTTCAGAAGGAAGAAAGGGGCCGCGCATGAATGTATCAGATGTGGATAAGGGAACGGGAGATCATCAGGGGCACATGGATCACTGTCGGGTGTTTTCCCACACGTCTGTCTTGAGTGTGGTGATGGCGGGGTTCCTGCTGACCGGAGCCGGCATGGGGTGTGCTGATATGGGAGGAGGAAAGGACGCGGATTCCTCTCCACCGCAAAGTTTTTCCATCTATGCTCTTTCACGGGGAAAAGGTGTCCCGGAAGAAGCAAGGAATGTTCTGGATCAAGCGAGAGCTTTGCTGAAAACGTCTCAAGCGCAGGGGACGGTCACCCGGTTAACCGATCAACGGATTGGACTGGAAGGGGAAACCCGCATATGTGCTGAATTGAGGGATACAGATTCCGCCCGTGAATTGTTTTCTCATGTTCAACAAATGAGTCTGGGAGTGGACTTGATCAATGTCAAAATTGAATCGTGTCCACAATAACCCAAAAATTGATCCCGCGAATTGGGCTGGAATGCCCAAGCGCAATCTTTCAGGTTTATAAGGTTCTCTGAACAAGGATGTTTTTCTTTACAAAGGAGTGTCACGATGAATGAAAGAAGGCATGCTCTCTCGACTCTTATGCTGCTGTTTTGTTTGGTTTTAGGGATGAGCGGTTGCGTTCATCATGAGTCCAAGCCTGGGACGAACCAAGATTCTGGCCCCAAAAACTCACCCGAACAAGGAATGGAAATTATTTCAGATAATGCCAAGGCCAAGCGAGACGCCTGGAAGGATAAAACCTTTGAGGAATTTAAGGCGCAGGCCTACAAAGAGCCGTTTGAGGGTGGAAAGTACATTGTCAACGGCGACACGGCGATTGTGGATGAAAAACATCTGCAGGAATTTTTTGAAACTCGCATCAAACAAGAATTTCAACCGACCACCGGGGGACGGCTGAAATTGACGGTCCATCAGGTCAATGGCCAGGATGCTGTCTGGAATAGTTCGGAAAAGCGTCAGTTGACCTATTGTGTGAGCACCTCATTTGGCAATCAGTATAACCAAATAGTGGCTGATATGCAGGCCGCCACCGGGGCATGGGAAGCGGTAGCCAATGTAGATTTTATTCATGTGGGCGGACAAGACGGAAGTTGCACGGCTTCCAACTCCACTGTCACGTTTGATGTGAACCCGGTGAATGTCAACGGACAATATTTGGCTCGGGCCTTTTTCCCGAACGAGCCACGCGCTTCCAGAAATGTTTTGGTGGACAATAGCTCGTTTGAGTTGGACCCCAACGGCAAATTAAGTCTGCAAGGCATATTGCGACATGAATTAGGTCATACCATTGGGTTCCGGCATGAACATACCCGACCGGATTCGGGAACGTGTTTCGAGGATAATAATTGGCGGCCGTTGACCAGTTACGATGCGTTCTCTGTCATGCATTATCCTCAATGTAATGGCAAAGGGGATTGGTCCCTGACTCTGACAAATATTGACAAAAACGGAGCTGCCTGTCTCTATGGTCCCGCACAGGGCTTTACCATTGATTCCTCCATTTGTCAGGGACCAGAAGAGCCGGCTGGGCCTGTGGCCTGTGGCCCCAAAACAGAAACATTCACCGATCAGCAGGTAGCCAAGAATGCCTGGAAATCATATGGCCCATTCCCCGTGTCTCCAGGCACTTTAGTAGAAATTGTCATGCATGGAGAGACAAACCCCGGAGATCCGGATTTGTATGTGCGATTTGGCCAGAACCCTGAAACCAATGCGTATGATTGTCGTCCATATCTTACAGGAGCAGAAGAAACCTGTTCGTTAGATGCGCCAGCCAATGCCACGGCTGCTCATGTGAGAGTTCGAGGGTATTCGGCAGGCAACTACAATCTTACAGTCACGCATACCCCCGTGCATTAAGTTCTTGATTTAAACCGGCGGCTAGCGGAGAGTCTGCGGACTCTCCGCCAGCGATCCATCTTCGTTTTTTTTTAATGGTTCCCCGCTATCTGGAGTGGATATTCCGTGTGGGTGAGATCCTGTTGGGGTAAGGCTCCATAGGATGGGGACAACTCAGGATAACCACGCTCAGCGTGTCAGGATTAATTTTAAGTGACCTACATGAAATAACGAGCCCTCAAAAGAGGGTGCGGCTTTACAAAGCAATTATGCTCTTGCTCTATGTTTTGGTGCTTGAGCCCTAAGAAGAAGTTGAAGCCAGTTGTATCTTTGAGACGTGTTTGAAGAGGAAGATCGTTCTTCTCAAACAAGGCGAATTTTTGATGGAGAAGAGAATTGTTGATAGAAAGATTAAGATCCAGGCTGTGCGCAGCGGAAACCAATATTTGGTGATCGTTCTTCTGGTAATCCTCCGCCGCGGGTGGCTCCGCGAAGCATGACGGGTAGGCTTTTCCATGAGCCTCCGCGCACGACTTTATATCGTCCCATTTTAGGCCCAGGCGGATTCCGCTCCGGCATGATGGGATAGTAGTCTGGCCCCAACCAATCATTCACCCATTCCGCAATATTTCCGGATAGATGGTAGACCCCCCATTCGCTCTTCCCTTCGGGATAGCTATCCACATTGGCCACGAGTGGAATTTCATGCACATGGTAGGCACCAAAAACGGCGATGTCGGGTGTGGGGTCTTGTTTCCCCCAAGGAAAAAGGTTTCCCGTTGTTCCTCTGGCGGCTTTTTCCCATTCAGCTTCTGAGGGAAGCCGCTTCCCTTGATTGAGGCAAAAGGCATTGGCTTCTTCCCAGGTAACATAAAGGGCTGGCCAGGGAGCCAAAGCTTGATCGGGGATAAAGTGAATGCTGATGAGATGCCAAATGAGCGCGCGCAATTCTGGTGAGACCGGGCGATTTGTTTCTAAAAGAAATCGCAAGATTTCTCCGAGCGAGACTTCATATTGATCAAGCTGATAGGCATCAATCCAAATCCGACGTTCGGGGAATTCAGTGTTGTCATAATTTTTTTCAAAGGTATGCCGGTCGCCATCTTCTCGATTGGTGCCCATCAAGAACCAGCCGGCAGAAATAGGAACCATCGGTGAGGTTTTGGCAAAGCTGGCGATGCCTTGTAGGTGGGCCTCAACGGCAGGAGGTGCGTCCTCCATGCTGCCCCATGCAGGCCAGGAATGCAGGATCATGATCCCAAAAGTTAGCCCTGCCAGACTCAATGATGCCCAGCGAACACTTTGAATAATTTTCGACAAGATGGCCTCGCCTTCGTGCAGTGATTAGCGATAGGATAATTGCTGACAAAACCCATCTTCAGTGTATGTGACGAGCCCTTTTTGGGGCAAGATTATCTTAGTCGAATGAGGTGGCGGTGTTGTGTGGGAAAACATGCCACGTGTCTTGTGAGTGAAACATCGTGATAAAGAGGATCGTTTTATGAGTTTAGGCGAAAATCAGCGGTTAGCAGGACTCGTGCAATCCGAGATTCGAGCGATGACCCTAGCCTGTACGCAAGCGCAAGGGATCAATCTGGCTCAAGGCGTGTGTGATACCGGAGTCCCTAAGCCGGTTCTTCATGGAGCAAAGCATGCTATGGAGAATGGCCTCAACACATATACGCGTTTTGATGGACTAGCTGAGCTTCGAGAAGCGCTGGCGCAACGCATGGGAACGTTCAATCATCTGACGGTCAATCCTGAAACGGAGATTACCGTTAGTGCCGGGGCCACCGGTGCATTTTACTGTGTTTGTATGGCGCTTCTTTCTCCCGGAGACGAAGTCATCATTTTCGAGCCCTATTATGGCTATCATCTGTCGACGGTATTATCGGTGGGAGCGGTGCCCAAAGTGGTATCGTTGCGAGGATCCGATTGGAGTTTGTCGCTGGATGATCTGGAACAAGCCATGACGAATCGGACGAAAGCGATCGTCGTCAATACTCCCGGCAATCCTTCCGGAAAAGTCTTCACCACTCTGGAGCTGGAAGGAATTGCCGCCGTGGCTCGGCGCCATGATCTGTTTGTCTTTACCGACGAGATCTATGAATATTTTGTCTATGAGGATCGAACGCATGTCAGTATCGCCTCTCTTCCCGAAATGGCTGATCGTACCATCACGATTTCGGGCTATTCCAAAACGTTTAGCATTACCGGGTGGAGGATTGGGCATGCGGTTGCGCCTCCAAGATGGTCGTCCATCATTGGGGCTATGAATGATTTAGTCTATGTCTGCGCTCCAGCGCCATTCCAATATGGGGTGTCCGTGGGGATCAGAGAATTGGGACATTCCTTTTACAAGGAGATGTGCGTGGCCTTTCAAG
>QJYE01000012.1 GCA_003235785.1 Nitrospirota bacterium | reverse complement strand
ATCAGACCTCATCGTCCTCGCTGCTCTGCTCGTGGGCGTGCCACATCGGACAGATCGCCGCGTCAGTCACACCAACTTCCCTCTTCTCAACGCTACTCATCCTCTTCGTCCTCTGGGCCTTGCGCCCATCGTTTTCCCCTTCCTTATCATTTTTCCTTTCCGTCACCGCACCTCGTGGCCCTCCATTGTTCCAGTCATAGCCTGTTCACATTTCGCTCTTGACAGATCTCGTCTCACTAGAGGGAGCACTCAGAGTTCCCTCGACTAGAAGAGACACCAGATGTCAACAGGCATGTCCCTGAATTCCGGAAAGCATGGACAAAGGAACAGAACAATCATATTGACAAAGAATTGAATAATTTCAGTCATAGACGTGAGGAGCGCGCTCCTTACACGTTCAAGGAGGAATCCAAATGCAACAGGAACTATTACGCGTTGGCGAAGCCGCAAAATTTTTAAACGTCAGCCGATGGACCATCTACCGATGGGTTGAAGAAGATCGTCTGAAAGCCACGAAAATAGGAAAAGGCAGTTTACGTATATTCAGGGAATCCATTGATGCGTTGATTCAACGAAATCGAAAAGACCATTATGTTTTCGCAATTACGAAATGCCCATGAGCATGGAGTGAAATATTGCATCGATGAGTTCTCGTTCGTAGACACTTAAGTCAAGGTACAGGTCGCCTGACTGAAAAGATCATCGAAATTACGACTCAAGTAATAGACCACGATGAGAAAAACCACTCCCACATAATCGATTGCAGCTCTCATGCTCAGCATGTGTTTCCTGCTCGTAGCTGGAGGCCTTGCCTCTTCGGCTTCGCTCCACTATCTTCGAAAATTTTTTGGTTCGCTTTACGAAACTGCAATTTGAAGTGGACAATCTTGCGAATCACGCCTATGCCGCGTCCAGTCCGGTCATATCTGATGGATCACCGGATACCAGGAAGCAAGTGTTCTTCGCCGAGTATGCCCTGGTTTTTATGGTGGGGTCACATTGGGGCTGTTTTAGCGAGATATGTAAAAGGCAGGCGGCGTAAGCTGACTGCCTTTTTTCTGGCTTCTATTCTAGAATGAGAGATTAATGGCCCTGTTCCAAATGTTTCATCGCTTCGGCACTATTTTCACCTGCGACTTCACCATGTCCTTGCTTGCCATGATCCACGGCTTCATTCAGATGACTGATGCCTTCACCAACATGAGCATTCCCACCTTCTTTCATGGCTGCCTGGGCATGCGACTTCGCTTCTTCAGCATGTTTGACCGCCTCATCGGCATGCCTTATCTCTCCATGAGCTTTGGCTTCACCGGCATGGCCAATGGCCTCATGAAGATGCGTGTCAGCTTCCGCAAAGCCAACAGATGGAATTATGAAAATCCCGACCATGGCCAGCATCCCGCTCACTCGCTTCAGTGTTGACTAATCATTCACCATAATTCATCTCCTAATGATCTCCATCTCAGAGGCAAGAAAGAAAGCGCCTCTTGTGAAGCCCTTCCGCCTCAAGGTTTTCCCCGATACGAGTTCAGGAGAGATTCTATGCCCCCATCATCCGGGAAAAGCTGTTGCTCTTTCCTTCCCCCCAACCCATTCCTGGAGCCATGCAAGATAGCTGACTGATCCCTCTTGAGAGGACCAAACTGTTGCAGGCGTAAGCAAGCATACCTAGACACCTCTGGGAAAACGCATTATCTTCAAAGACAGAATACGGCCATGAACATGCCACACATCTTAACCATGACACCACCCCGCAAATCCCCACTTCTCTATAAAACGTGGGCGATAGTCCTCGTTCTCTGTTTTCTCTTCGTCAGCACAGCTCTCACCCAAAGCCTCCCCATGCACCCCCACCATGGTGCACATGACCAGCAAACACATGAACAAACCTGGTGTAGCTGGTTCTGCCAAGCCGGGCATGGCATTCATGTGCTTTCGATATACGTAGAAAATTCTCCTCAGATTCTCACGCTCTTAGACCTTCATCGCCCAAAAGCTCAGATTTTCAATTTCATTAATCCCCCGACTTCCCGCGGACCTCCTTTTCCCTTCATTTAACTGCTCTGGCATGCCGGCGACTTCGATAAATTTCTAAATTATCCTTGCCGCCCTGATTCGCCTTAACCAGACATCCTCGATTCATGCCACGCAAGTCCCGGAAGGGACTTCTTTCGCACCAATTCGAGGGAAGGAGTACACCATGTGGAAAGGATTCAAAGCTTGTGTTGCAATCAACCATATAAAGATAGGACTAGGGGGAGTGATGCTTTTGGGAATGCTGGTTTCTCCCGTCCATGCGGAAGAAGTCTTTCACCTGACCTTGGATTCACGCCCGTTTAGTCCAGGTCTCTGTAAAAAAGAACAAAACGGGGCCCATATTCGAATTAAAGCGGCACAACATCGTGACCTCGTGATTCAACGCATTCCCGGTCAATATATCCCTGAGAATTCGCAAGAGGCCCGCAGTAAAGATTATACCCATTTCATAACCCTGGAAGACCTCTCGAACGGGATCCTGACGGATGGAGCCATTGCGTTCCGGAGCGACCGGGCTATAATTTTCACCCAGTCAGCGCCGACAGGAATTTCGCGACAAGCCTTTGTGGCCGCATTGCCTTCAACACAGCAACCCATAGCTATTCAAGCCCTAAACACGTTTTTGCGACTGCGTCCAATCATCGGTGCGGCAATTGATACCTGCCGCCCTTACCCGCCAACAGTGCGCTATGGATCCGACGAAGAAATTGATCGGATTGAAGCCGGACGATTACATTTTCGCGCCATGATTATTGCCTATAATGAAAACCCATTGCCTCAACGGGCACTCTATATTCACGAAACCGGCATGTCCGATGGGTTCTTCGACCCCGAAGCGGGACGACAGTCACATGTCAGCTATCAGGCGTTAAATCCTTTGAGTTTTTATGTGCCACAAGGGCAGGTAACAACGAACTAACACCATGATTGTCAGGTTCCAAGGTGGGGTCTTCCTCCTGGCCTTGGATTCAACAGGGTGAAGGCATTTGGACCGACCTCCTTATCCTTCACCCTGTTTTTTGATTTGCCCCAAACACGTTGACGAGCTTTTCCTGCATACCCAGGAAAATTTTTCATGGACATACGAAACCTTCATTTCTCAACATTCACAATTTTGGTATTCTGACGAATCTTGACTTACACCATTTAGCTTCCTCAACTTGAGGTTCATATGCGCTCATTCTGCCAAATCTTCCAGTTTCCACAATTATTGCTGACCGTAGTTATCGTATTGCTCTGCGTGGGCTTCTGGCCTCTCTCAGCCTTCGGACATCAGGCGGGGGAATTTTATCAAAAAGCTGTCGAAGCCATTCGGGACGAGAACCTTGAACAGGCTGAATTGCTGCTTCAACAGGCCATCAAGGAATTCCCGGCATACGCCGAAGCTCATCATCTCCTGGGAATAGTGCACTATCAGCGCACACAGGACCCCAACACCGCTATCCCGCCTCTCAAGCAGGCCATCAACCTCAATCCCAACTTTCCTCAGGCACAGTATGATTTGGGGTTATTGCTGTTGAAGCAAGAAAGGATGGAAGAGGCACAACAGGTGATTCAACAGGCTCTCACCATCTACCCTGGATTTTGGGAAGCCCGCCTCACTCTTGCCAAAATTTTCGATCAGAAAGGAGCGACGGACAAGGCCATCCAAGAATACGAGGCCGTCCTCAGACAACAACCCACGGCCTCAGAAGCCCTATATCTTTTGGCCTATCAACTTATGCAAGGCAATCACACTGAACGAGCCCGGGAACTCTTGATCCGACTAACGGATCAGCATCCTGAACATGCCGAAGGATGGTATCTCCGAGGTCGCCTGGCCGAACAGCAGCATCACTTGGACCAGGCCATCGAGGCGTATCAGCATGTGCTACAGACCAACCCCGATCACGCCGAAACGCATTACAACCTGGGCTTCGTGCTGCAACAGCAAGACCAACCCCAACAAGCCATTGAACATTTTCAGCGAGTTACACAGTTACATCCCACTGATGCCGAAGCCTATTTCAATTTAGGTGTGCTTCTGGTTGCCCAACATCAACTGGACCAAGCAGAGGAAGCCTATCAAAAAGCTCTCGCCTTACGACCTGATTCTGTGGACGGGCAATTTAATATGGGAGCTTTTTATGAATTTCACAAACACGATCTGCAGAAAGCCAAGCACCACTACCAAAATTACTTGAACTTAGGCGGCACCGATCAACGAATTCAGGAATTGATGAAGTAGAAGGAGAAAGTCGCAACTCCGAATGGAGTTGTCAGGATGCCATAAA
>QJYE01000161.1 GCA_003235785.1 Nitrospirota bacterium | reverse complement strand
CGAAGATGGAGACGAATCGGAAGGGATCCTCTGCTCAAGACGTATCTGACATAGGTGGTATTCTCGCCGGGCTCCATCCATATGCGTTTTTCCAATTGGGCATCGGCGAGCGCAAACGTCCACACCGGAGTGGTGCCTTCCAAGTGAAAGCGTTCTAAAAAGACAAAGCCGGTTGGCGCGACGGTTCCGCCTTGCCAGTGATTGGTGGAGAGTTGCACGATCTGCCCCTGGTATTCCACGGTTTCTTCCAGCTTACTGACCAACAAGGTGCGGCCTAATGGCGGATTGAGTGCTGCCATGAGGAGGCCATGGTAGCGTCGTGTCAGCGAACCCGCCACGGTGCCGGACGCGAATCCGCCGAGGCCGTTGGTGACGAGCCATTCCCGTCGTTCCGCCATCTCAAGATCTCCGCAAATTTCCCGCCCGAAATCCACGACCTGTGGCCAGATGGCTGTCTTCTCGGAGGAGGGGTCTCGTTGGCGTGGTGGTGTGGCGGTGTTGGCCAAGAGGTTATTCTCCTGATTGTTCTAAGAGTTTGGCCACAAGGCCGGTCCATCCCGTTTGATGGCTGGCGCCTAAACCGGCTCCGTTGTCGCCATGAAAATATTCATGGAATAACAGGTACTCTCGCCAATGCGGATCGTTTTGAAAAAGGTGTAGGCCGCCATACACGGGCCGTTGGCCTGACTCATTTCGCAAGAAAATGTGGCTGAGGCGACGGGAAATTTCGGCCGCCACCTCCCAGAGAGTTTGTTCGTTGCCGGTTCCGGTTGGACAGGCCACTGTGAAATGATCGCCCATAAAATGATGGAACTTTTGCAATGATTCGATGAGAAGGAAATTCACCGGAAACCATATCGGGCCACGCCAATTGGAGTTGCCCCCGAAGGCGCCGCTTCGGGATTCTGCCGGCTCATAATCCACGCGATGTTCGTGTCCATTCACCGGCAGCACATAGGGATGCGCCTGGTGATATTTGGATAAGGCCCGAATGCCATAGGGGGAGAGAAATTCCTGTTCATCCAGCATGTATTTCAAGACCCGCGGGAGTTGTTCCTGATCCACAATGGAGAGCATGCGGCGGACTCCACCATCCGGAAGACTGGTTGAGCAGACATGGCGCCGGAATTCCGGACGATTTTCGATGAACCACAACATGCGCCGTTTAAAGCCGGGCAGGGCATCGACGACTTCGGGCTCTAACGTTTCGACGGCAAAGAGGGGAATCAGGCCGACCATGGAACGGACCTTCATTTGTTGGTGGTGGCCGTCCGGAAAATGGAGCATGTCATAATAGAACCCATCCGTTTCATCCCACAGGGAGGCTTCGTCGTTACCTTCCCCAATGTGATTGATGGCGTGAGAGATGTAGACGAAATGTTCAAAGAACTTGCTGGCCACGTCGCCATAGGCGGGGTCATGATGGGCCAATTCCAAGGCGATGGCCAGCATGTTCAGACAGTACATGCCCATCCAGCTGGTGCCGTCTGATTGATCCATGTGTCCGCCGGTGGGAAGCGGTGCGGACCGGTCGAAGACGCCGATGTTATCCAGACCTAAAAAGCCGCCCTGAAAAATGTTTCGTCCGTCGGCATCTTTGCGGTTCACCCACCAGGTAAAGTTCAATAAGAGTTTATGGAAAATTTTGGCGAGCCAGACCCGATCGGCTTTGCCTCGAATACGTTTTTCGATTTTATACACCCGCCATGCTGCCCAGGCATGTACGGGGGGATTCACATCGCCAAAGGCCCATTCATAGGCCGGGATTTGCCCGTTCGGGTGCATGTACCATTCTCTGACCAATAACCGCAGTTGATCTTTGGCAAAGTCCGGGTCCACCAAGGCCAAGGGCACGCAATGAAAGGCCAAGTCCCAGGCCGCAAACCAGGGATACTCCCACTTATCCGGCATGGAAATGATGTCTTCATTGTAGAGATGCTTCCAATCCGTGTTCCGGACCTCTTTGCGCCCTGGGGGCGGCGGCGGGCTGGTTGGGTCGCCCGCCAGCCAGGTTCGCACGTCAAAATGATAAAACTGTTTACTCCACAACATCCCGGCAAAGGCTTGTCGCTGAACGTTTTGCGCGTCGGGGGAATGCGCCGTGCCCAGCCGTTTGGCATAAAATTCATCGGCTTCCTGTTGGCGGGCCGGAAACAGGGTTTCAAATTCTTCACCCAGCATGCCTTCCGTCGGGGGTAAATTGGTCAGTCGAAGTCGGTAGGTGACGTTCTGTCCGGGGGCGATGGTTGGATGATAATGGATGGAGGCTTTTGTGCCGATTTGTTGAGGATTGACTGTTTCCTGTTTGCCTGAGATGAGATAGTCATTGATCCCGTCTTTGAGGTAGGGGGTGGCGTTGGGCAGCCCCCAGAGTCGCTGCCTATTCGAGTCATTTTCCGTAAACAGCAGTTCTGGAGCTTCCTCGCACAACAGCCATCGCGATCCGTATTGTTCATGGCTCAGGTGGATGACTTGGGCATCGCCCAGGTCTCCATCCCGGTTGAGCGTGGGACGGGGAGCATGTGGCGTCCAGGACCAGGTATTGCGGAACCAGATCGTCGGCAAGAGATGCAGTTCGGCGGAGTCCGGTCCACGATTATGTGCGGTGATTCGAATCAAGATGTCTTCGTGGGTGGCTTTGGCATATTCGATAAACACGTCGAAATACCGGTTGTCATCAAACACGCCGGTGTCCATCAGTTCATATTCCCAGTCCTGTTTGCCTCGCCTCTGATTTTCTGCCACCAAGCGGGCATAGGGAAATTCCTGTTGCGGATATTTATAGAGAAACTTCATGTAGGAATGCGTGGGGGTGGAGTCGAGGTAAAAATAATATTCCTTGACGTCTTCCCCATGGTTGCCCTCATTTCCGGTCAGGCCGAACAGTCGTTCTTTGAGAATCGGGTCCTGTCCGTTCCACATCGAGAGTGCGAAACAGATGAGTTGGTGGCGATCGCAGATCCCGCCAATTCCATCTTCTCCCCATCGGTAGGCACGTGAACGGGCCTGGTCATGGGAGAAGTCTTCCCAGGCGTTTCCATGCGGGCTGTAATCCTCACGGACCGTGCCCCATTGGCGATCACTGAGATAGGGTCCCCATCGCTTCCAATGCACGGTGCGCTTTTTCGCCTCTTCGAGCCGGCGTTCTTCTTGGGTCAGGGAAGGGTGGGGTGGGGACATGGAGGAAGCTCCTCAGGTGAGAGGCTTGTTCGGATTATTGTTCAATCTTTTTTACCACTTTCCACTCTACTGTATCACGAAAAAATTCTTAACAGGGCAAGGTACCCTGCCCCACGAAAACAGGCTGAGGCATTCACTGAAATACTGTCTTAGTTGGATGGTGTCGTTAAGGTTCCCCCCTTGAAAAATGGGGGTAGGGGGATTTTCAAAAAATGGCATGGAGAGAGCCAGAGTCCCCCTGAAATTCGGATCCCAATAGCTAGCGGGACGCGACTTCAACCAGGGTCTCGTAGTAGATGCGGATTCCCGTCTCGAATTGGTCGGCAGGAATTCGCTCAGCGTCGCCGTGGATTGATGCCAGGAGTTCAGCACTAAGCACGAGGGGAAGAATGCCATAGCATTTGGCCCCGCGCAGACGAAGCATTCGCGAATCGGTTCCGTAAGGAATAATCATCGGCACCACGGTTGCGTCGGGATGGTGCCGTGTGATGGCGTTGGACAGCGCGCGAAACATCGCGGTGTCATGTGGCGTCACGACGGACTGGCTCGCCGGGTGGATCACCTCAACATTGATTTCATCGCTGAGTCTAGATTGCACTTCCCCCAGAAAGGCGTCGGCATCCATGCCCGGCAGCAACCGGGCGTCGAGCGTCGCCGTGGCCACCGAGGGAATGACATTCGCCTTTGGCGGATCGCCGACACCCGATCGAAGCGAGGTGAGCGAGACCGTCGTCTGCCGGATGGCGTTGGTGAACTGGTTTGGTTCCAGAGGGCCGAGTTGGGTCACCATTGCGTCAAGGACCGCATTGGGGATGGTCGGAAACGGCCTACTGAAGAGCCGATTGAGCGCCTGCATGAGCTTGTCATTCGGATTGTGAACATGCGGTTGTGAACCATGTCCGGCAATGCCGCGAGCGGTCAGTCGAAGCCAGAGCGCCCGCTTCTCCGCCACGGAGATTCCAAAGACGAGCTTTCCGTTCACGAAGATTTCGCGACTGCCAACTCCACCCTCGTCCAGGACATACTCCGGATTGAGTTCGTCATAATGGTGCTCGAGCATGTAGCGGGTTCCCATCGTCCCGCCGATTTCTTCGTCGTTCACCGCCATAAAAATCACATCGCGGTCGAGG
>QJYE01000045.1 GCA_003235785.1 Nitrospirota bacterium | reverse complement strand
GCTCCAATAATTTTCACGTTATACATGTACGATCCTCATTTTCCTGTAAGGTGATAATTTCATAATCTTTGGAAACTACTGGGAAAGAGAAAAAAGTTATTGACCATAAGAGGCCATGATCTAGTTAGGGGAAATCTCAAATATAGATTTGCCAAGCGAGTGGACTTTAATTTTTGAAAAACGGTGTAGTATGTGTTGGAGGCGCTCAATGCGATCGTGAATTGTAGAATATTCGATTTCTGGAAAGATATGTTGAAGATACTGATAGCGCTGCGAACGGTTAAGATTGGACATGCGAAATTTGGCATTGAATGTTCTTTTGAATTTTCTGGCTACCGCATAGAATTTTGCTATGGATACTTTCCCTAAACTTGGAGTTGTTAGTGAAAGGGTGTCATCGAAATTCTCGAGGGTGGTGACAATCTGTTCTGAAGCAAACGGACCATGCAGAAAAGCGAGATATTTTTCAACTAACTGGGTTTTTTCAAAAGAACCATTTTCGGGAGGACGTGTATTGGATGAAAGAGCTTTTCCGAGTAGGTCGATTAATTCTTTAGTGGATGAAGCTGGTAGGCTGACGGAGTTCGGGAGTTTTTTATCAAACCGCTCCGAGGCGACTGGCTGAAATGAAAAAACAGGGCGGTTTAACAAGTACCCTTCCAGACCTGTCGTACAACTATTGTGAATAATGGCGTCTGCTGCCAGGAGCCATGGCGTTACATGTCCCTCGAAGTGAACTTGAACATTTGGACAACCCTTGCCGGCTTGTTTCCATATTTCATGGTTTTCAGAAGGATGGGGCCGAATAAGTACCGTATGCGTTGGAAAGGCCTTTCCCACTTCCCCCACCATTTCCTGAAAATGGCGAAAAAGTGCCAAGCGATGTTTTGCCATCCCTAATTCCTGTTCGTCTACGGTTTCAGGGGAACTCGTGGCTGCCTGAAGTGCTTTCTGTTCGTCTCCTTTGTTCGGGCGAAAATTATTCAGTTTGCCGAAGTTGGTGTTGATTAAAATAATTTTACCGAATTGTTTCTTAATGTTCTCAACGCTGTGGGACCAGTATGGCTGAAGCTCAGGACGTAATAAATCCGTTCGAGGATTTCCGGTAATATGGACAGGCATCCCATTGTAATTTTTTTGTGATTTCCAAATTCTGGCATTTTCCGGCCCCCAGGCCAAAAATAACTTTGGTTGCGTGAATACGATATTGCCTAACTTTTCTTTAACATATACTTCAGGTGAACAATAGACGATGGCCTCTTCATCCACTCCTGCCAGGGTATGTCCTAAATTCACAAGAAGGTGAGTCGTCACTTGATTTCGATTCGAAAGGTTAATGGGGAGATAAATTGATGGTGGAAAAGAGCCTAAATTAAGATTGATCTCTCGTTTTGCTCCGATGATAACAGAAAATCCTCGCTCTGCGGCAAAACAAGCCAGTAAAACTTTGGCATCAAATTCCCTGTTAAAAATTTCAACGGGAAGAATTAAGCGACGGCGAGGTTTGGACATTCGGTAGATGCTAATCCAGGGAAGACAGAGAGATGGTTTCCCTTTGAAAGCTGCATGATTAGACGTGTGTATGGTCGAAAATTCCCAAAATATCTTTGACTTTTTTGGCCACTCTTTCGGTTTCTCGTAATTGCGGCCGTTTGCCATTTTCAATAGGTTCACCAAATGGGCGAGCGATGCCATGTTTGATGAGGGAATCGTGTAGTAAAGAGAGATCTCGTCGAGGTTGAACGAGTCCTGATCGAATAAGCCGTGCACACGCGCGCTCCAGGCCTTGTTGAGGTCGAACTGTTCCCCGTTTATTTAAGGGGCGGGAATGTGCTCGTTGAACGATGGCTTCACTCAATCGAACCTTCCAGGTTGGTGGATTTTCAGGTAATGGAATAATGTAAACTGGCTTGCCCAATGAGGCCGCCTCGGCCAGCATGGATTCGCTTTCTCCTGTCACAATGATCACGTCAGCCCCCGCCAGATAGGCCAGATAGGGATTGTCAGATTGGTTGGGTTGCCATTGATGAACATGGTGTTCGGGTAGTAGCACCGACTTCAGGGCTTGACTCACCTTGTCGCCGGTTCTCGGAGAGGTCACGGCAAAGATTTTCCCTCCACACCTGTTTGCTAAGTCTTTTAATTGCTTCCCTATGGTACAGGCCAGATCGGCAGTCAAGGTGAAGCGTGCAGTTGAACCTCCAACCACCAATACGATTCGAGGATGTGGGGCTCCGTCAAACAGGTTTGGCCATCGTCGGCTGACCTCGTCTAAATTCTCTTGAGTAAGTTCATTTAATGGCGCGAGTGTTTCGACTCGATGAGGATGTGGAGCAAAACCGTAGTACCCAGGCGTAATGACTACATCAAAAAGCTCGGCAGATCCCCCCCCCTTTCGCCCAACTTGAATGATTCGGGTGTTTCCTTCATTTTGCTCACGAATCCATCTTGCAATGGGTGCCGGGCGCCAGCCGGTTGAAATGACGATATCTGGCCATGGTGGCTCAAGAGCCGATGATTTGGTTTTCTTGAGGCCTAACGTATGGGGAGGGAGGAGACTCCAAAACAACTTTTGTGTGTGGTTCCATGGTTGGAACTGGAGTTGCTTGATTTCATAAGGCCAACCTAGAGACTTCGCGAGGCCTTCGGATTGGGTGGAGTGACCCATTTTGCCATCGGAAAGAATCCAGACTCGAGGTGGGGACTGAATCCAGCGACCACCATGGCGTACGAGAATCGAAGTTTTGCCTTGACGATTGGCCGTACGAAAGTGAAGAGTCCAGTGGATGGTTGGATAACGAGTGCTAATAGCTTGAAGTTGTGTTGCCCACCAATAAAAGTCTCTTGAGTGACCACGAAGATAGGACGGAGTTGTGGCTAGCAAATTCATATCGCAGATGGTGATAAATACGAGTTCAGAAGCCAGAGAGAAGATTTCTTCAAGCATCCATGGGACATCTTCGCTTGGAAGAAGAGTCAATTCCTCAGAGCCATAGACGATATCGTAAGGTTTGTTGGGTCGTGAAGAATCTAATGTACACCAATTAAAAGCGGTAAGGTTTAATGAAGGGCCCGAAGGGAAAGATGGATCCGTCCTAGGGGAAAGATCTGACGAAGACCCCAAGCCGTAATGAAGAAGGCTTAGATTGTCGATTGAAGAGGCGAGTGGATGGAGATCTAAGGAACTCAGCTTTTCTCGCGAAACGTAATCTGGAGCGTTCCAAGAAACTTTTTTCTCCGAAATCATTTGTACCAACTGAGAAAACTGAGAACTTGGTTGGGTTCGACTAAACAATTGGAACCCTTTTGCATTGGCTGATTGCTCTAATTGATTCCAGACATATCCTTCTGGGCTTTCTTGATACACAAATTCTTGAGGAAAAGGATGCCAGGGTTGTGTGTGAAGGGCGGTATAATGAAGAACCTTTGATCTTCCCGCGACATATTCTTCATCGCGCGCGTTCCATTCAGGGTCCAACCTCCCCCAAAGATTCTTGATGCCTAGGGCTTTTTTGAGTAAGGCGGTCTTTTTTTCATGCCGGGCTTGCTCAATGTTCCAGACCGAACTCATTTTTTGACAATCCATGAGCATGACGGAAGAGTCATTTTCGGCAATGGTTAAAAATCCATGTTCGTTCATATCGAGATCAAATAATTCCCCAGGGTCGGTGAGGTAAATTTGGTCGACATCATTAAAGATGGCTCGTCCGGCACCACCAGCCAAGTCGGGAATGGCGAATCGGTAATTCGTAAATCCCGTTAACCATCGGCGTCGGTCAAATCCGGCTAATTCTTTCATGAGATAGATCTCATAGGTTCGAGACGGATCCCGTACCAATTCAATGGACCAGACGAAAATTCGTTCAGCTCGGGCTTGAGCGGTTTCTGTGCCCACGAATATTCGCACAGGACTTTTAGGGGAGGCCGAAGCATGGTCCTTGGGCCCCAAAACAATTTTTTCTGGACTGAGTCGATACCCTGGTGGGCGGGAATGGAAAGTCTTCATGAAAAAATGATTCCTTGAAGAAGACGCTCACATGTTCGAGGATAGAGGTAATGAACCAACACTAGCATGTTCAGTGCAACTTACGTGGTCTGGGGTTCAAGCGATTCTGGATGGTTTTCTAAAGAGGAATACAAGGCCGTAAAGCCTTGAATGATGCTCTCAATTTGTTTTGGAGTGTGAGCAGCGCTGACGCTACACCGTAAGAGGCTTTCTCCGTTTGGCGTGGCAGGAGGAATCATCAGGTTGACATAAATCCCCTGTTCCAGTAAGCCTTGCCACATGCTTAAAGCCATTTCTTTGGTAGGGATCATGGCCGCTAT
>QJYE01000104.1 GCA_003235785.1 Nitrospirota bacterium | reverse complement strand
CTTACAAGGGAGTGTTGAATAATTATTTTTTCAAGGGCAAATACGCCCACAGACACGTTGAATGTCTGAGGCATCTGGGCTGTTCAAAAAAGCATGCCCTGAGCCTGTCGAAGGGTTCGTCCAGCAAAGCCGCAGCCAGTTTTGCGCGCGGAGCGTACTTCCAGTACGTGAGCACGGAAAACTGGTGACCTGCCTGCGCGAAGGCAGGGAACGCCGCTGGCGGCTTTTTTCAACAGCCCCATAAAGACGCCACGCATTCCTGATTGCGACGCACTCACTCCCTACCACGCTTATGCTTGATCAATTCATTCAACTTGCCGAATCATGGATCTCCAAAGAGATGTGGGTTGGTCTCATTGCGTTTTCTGTGGTGGCCTTTGTGGGTACCCTCATCGCGATTCCAGCTATTTTAATTCGCTTGCCACCAGATTACTTCCAAAACCACCACCATAAACCCTGGTTTGCCAACCATCATCCGGTCGTTCGAACCCTTGGACTTTTGGTCAAGAACATCGTGGGAATCATTTTTCTCTTCGCAGGAATCGCCATGCTGTTCTTGCCAGGGCAAGGCCTCCTGACGATGCTCTTGGGGATTCTCTTTATCGACTTTCCCGGCAAACATCGTCTGGAACAAAAAATCATTCAGCATCCTAACGTTCTTCAAACCATCAATGCGTTCCGAGAGAAGGCTGGCAAGCCCCCATTTACATTTGATTGACATCCCCTCGCGCAGATAATCCCTCAAGATCACGACACATCATTCAATGGGAGCGTTGAATAATAAGAATTCCCATGGGCATAGTGGCCCACAGGCACGTTGGATAGCAGAGGACTCGGGGCGGTTCAAAAAAGCATGCCCTGAGCTTTGTCGAAGGGAAGGCCGCCAATTGCTTGGCGTATCCCGAAGGGGACAACCTATTGCCTGGCTCATCCTAAAAGGTGAAACCATTGTTAGCGCGCAGCGCGTACTTCCAGTACCTGAGCACGGAAAACTGGCGACCTGCCTGCGCGAAGCCGCTCCGGCCGCTTGCGCACCAAAGCTGGCTTCAGCGGCGAGCGCGAAGGCAGGGAACGCCGCTGGCGGCTTTTTCAACAGCCCCTCAATGGTTTACTCCTTCTAAGTCCATTGATAGGATGGCTTCCCATGACCATGCTCCATAAAATTGGCTGGCTTGGACTGGCGATCTTCTGCGCCATCGCCTTTGGGCATGTCGTCGGATTCCTCAATCCTCAAGAAAAAGTGAATGGGCTCTGGCTGGTCGTCGCGGCCTCGTGTTTTTACGTGCTAGCCTACCGGTTCTATGGCAGATTTTTGGCCAGACGCGTCATGGAATTAGATGACCGACGTCGAACTCCTGCCTATCGCCTGGAAGATGGGACAAACTTTTATCCAGCGAACAAATACATTCTCTTTGGCCACCATTTTGCCGCCATTGCCGGAGCAGGTCCATTACTTGGGCCGGTGCTGGCTTCGCAATTCGGGTTTCTTCCAGGATTCTTGTGGATCGTCATTGGTGCGGTGCTGGCAGGAGCCGTTCAGGACTTCATTATCCTTGTCGCATCCATGCGTAGGAATGGGCGGTCGCTTCCTGAAATCGCCCATGCTGAATTGGGTCCCATCACCGGGTTAGCCACAGCCACTGCGGTACTCTTTATTGTCGTGGTGGCACTAGCTGGATTAGGCTTAGCTGTCGTCAATGCCCTCTATGACAATGCCTGGGGCACGTTTACCATTGTCATGACTATCCCCATCGCCTTTGTCATGGGCCTCTATTTACAAAAAGTTCGGCCCGGACAAGTTGGGGAAATGACGCTCATCGGGTTAGTGCTATTGGTTCTTGCCATTATCTTCGGCCGAACGATTGCCCAATCCGACTGGGCAGAATGGTTTTTGTGGGATCGCCCCACACTCACCTGGAGTCTCGCCACCTACGGATTTTTGGCGTCTGTCCTCCCGGTATGGATTCTCTTGGTCCCTCGAGATTATTTGTCCACATTCATGAAATTAGGGGTGATCGCCCTACTAGGAATGGGGGTCATCGTTTTAGCACCCACAATTGAAATGCCTAGAACCACGGAGTTTATTCACGGAAATGGGCCAATCATTCCCGGCACCCTCTTCCCCTTTCTCTTCATCACCATTGCCTGCGGGGCCATCTCCGGCTTCCATTCCCTCGTGTCATCCGGGACAACACCCAAACTGATCAGCCGCGAATCCCAAGCCATCGTTGGTTACGGTGCCATGCTTTTAGAAAGTTTCGTGGGGGTCATTGCGTTGATCGCCGCCTGCCTTTTGGTTCCCGGGGATTATTTTGCGATCAATACCCATCTCCCCATAGAAACCCTGGAAACCATGGGCTTTCCGACGGCCCATATTGAACAACTCTCAAAGATGGTAGAAGTCGATGTTTCC
The DNA here is from genome assembly GCA_003235785.1 of Nitrospirota bacterium. Lineage (GTDB taxonomy): Bacteria > Nitrospirota > Nitrospiria > Nitrospirales > UBA8639 > Nitrospira_E. The sequence goes on along the minus strand of QJYE01000104.1, from coordinate 1,922 downwards.
GGACGACCAGGAGGGGCCGTCTCCTTAGCCGTCGGCATGGCTTCGATTTTTTCCGGACTTCCCGGCATGTCGGGCCTCATGGCATACTGGTACCAATTCGCATTGCTCTTTGAAGCGTTGTTTATTCTCACGACGATTGATGCAGGCACGCGAGTGGCCCGTTATCTGGTTCAAGAACTTGGCGGACGGGCCTATGCACCATTAAAACAAATCAATTGGTGGCCTGGCGTTTTAGGCACTAGCTTGCTGGTAGTGGGAGCCTGGGGCTATCTCATTGGCACGGGAAGCATTTCAACCATCTGGCCCATGTTTGGTGCCGCCAATCAATTATTAGGTATGCTTGCGCTCTGCATTGCCACCACGGTTCTCATTAAAATGAATAAAGTTTCTTATCTCTGGGTCACCGTCATACCCATGGTGTTTGTGGGCGTCATCACGCTCGCAGGATGCTATGAACTATTTGCCATTTTTGTCAGTCGCGCGACTGCAGGTGACCGCGCACAAGCCTTGACGATGGGTATTAATGCCACCTTGGTAGGATTAGTGGCCTTGCTAGCGCTTATTGTTCTGGTCGATAGTGCACGCAAATGGTATGGTTTTCTTGTCCGCAAAGACCCGCTGAACAGTACGGAAGTCTTTGAGGGAGAGGGCATTAATATTCCCGCTGGCCCATGCTGTTGAATCATTTCTCTTGTCGCCTCACGCTTCACCCCTTACGAAGGTTACAAACGATGCTCAGTATTTTCTCACCAATCACCCCCAGAAAGGCTTGATATGGCTGATACCTATTCGTTCGACGTCGTCTCGCGAATCGACATGCAAGAAATGAAAAATGTGGTGGATCAGACCTTGAAAGAAATTGGGCAACGGTACGACTTCAAAGGAACCAAGAGCGACCTTACGCTCAAGGAAAAAGAGAAGCTCCTAGTGGTGCTGTCAGATGACGATTACAAACTCAACGCCGTGCTAGACATTCTGAAAGCCAAATGCGTGAAACGGAATGTCTCGTTAAAAGGGTTAACCTATGGGAAGGTAGAAGAGGCTCTTGGAGGCACAGTCCGGCAAACCATCACCATTCAAAGCGGGTTGCCAGACGACAAAGCCAAAGCCATCACGAAGTCCATCAAAGAAGCCAAATTTAAAGCCCAGGGACAAATTCAAGGGGAACAGGTTCGAGTGCAAAGCAAAAGCAAAGATGAACTCCAAGCCGTTATGACCCATCTGAAAGCTCAGGATTTTGGACTCGATCTACAATTCGAAAACTACCGGTAGAACAAACCGAACTTACTTGCCACTCTGACAAGCTGCCCCCAAAGAGCTCAATGCCCGGTCCAGCGCATATTGACCAGCTCGAGCTCTCAAAATCTCACGGGCATTGGTCGGAGAAGGCTGGTTTGACCCAATGGGCACATCCAATTGTTCCAAGCTTTCTGTCCCCGACCCCTGTGCCATAAAGACCATTTTGAAATCCGCCACACGAAGAATTCCTATCTCAACTATCGCTGAATTTTCAATGACCGTCCCGCCCATTTGGGTCATCATCGTGGCTTCTCCTATTGTTTCAGGACCACCCTTCTCACGGCTAGAGAACACGATCAAGATCTCATAGGGGACTTGTAACCGTTGCCCTTGAACTTTCAGTTCCTGAGAGAAGTTACCTGACTTGGATAAGGGTGGAAGAGTCACAATCTCGTGAAAAGAACAACGCTGCCTGAGGAATTCTTCAGTTCGTCTGGTAAGAGTTTCAAGATACTCAGAAATGATCGCCGGAGCAGCATTCTGAGCCGTGGCATCTGAATGCACGACTAGCGCAATTGTTGACACCTGCCACCACTCATCCTTTGCAGGCGAACGTTCCTTGCCTGGAAAGGCTTCTTCTCCCACAAGCTCAATCAGCCGGGGTGGAGGGCCTCCCCCACACC
>QJYE01000435.1 GCA_003235785.1 Nitrospirota bacterium | reverse complement strand
GCAGTGTGTGGAAAGACAATATTTTTGCCACACAATTTCATCCGGAAAAAAGTCAAGGCGTTGGATTGCAAATACTGAAAAATTTTGGGATGTGGCAATGAGTCCTGGCTGGGGCATGGCCAGGCCGTGGTGTCGAAGACGTCAGTCTCTATGGTTGTTGATGATAGGAGTGATGGGATGGTTCGGTTTCTTGCTCGGGTGCGTGCCGTCAAAAGTTCAGGTCCAATCGGCGCCGCAATTTGATCCGTCGAGTATTTCCAGTATCGCCATCCTGCCATTCCAGGCGTTGCAGGTGCCTCAATGGGCCTACGGCCAATCGCGTGGAGATGTGAGGGATCCAGAGGAGATTCGTATGCAGTTTCGGTTGCCTGGGGCAGACCAACCTCAACGGCCTGCCTCGCAGCAAGGTTCCTATACGGTCCCTGAATCGGCCGCTCAATTCATTGCTGCCAGAGTCGAATCGATTCTTGGTGCTCGTCCAGCCTTGCGGGTTCTGGGACCCAGTCAGGTGATGGCGGCCGTTCCTCCAGGTGAGTCAGGGCCGCGCCCGTCTTTAACAACTATGGCTCAAGAAGTTGGAGCCCGGTTGAAGGTGGCTGGGGTGTTGGCGGGTTTAGTTCGGACCTATCGCGAACGAGAGGGAACACGAATGGGTGCGCAGCCCGCAGCGGTGGGCTTTGAAATTTCTCTGCTGAGACCCACAGATGGAGCGGTGCTGTGGAAGGGAGAGTTTTTTGAAGAACAAAAACCCCTGACACAGGACATTGTGGGGTTTTTTGAAAAGAGCGGGGGATTCGTCACCGCGAAAGAACTTTCCGAATTAGGTGTTGAGAAAGTCATGAAAACCTTTCCTGTTGGTCAAGTGGCTGCAGCTTCTCAATAATAGGTAACTTTTTTCCCAAGAGAGTCTGTTCACCATGTTATTGATTCCTGCCATTGATTTGAAAGATGGAAAATGTGTCCGCTTGCGCCAAGGTGAGATGAGCCAGGTCACGCAGTATTCGGATGATCCTGTGGGCATGGCTGAACAGTGGCAAAATCTTGGTGCACCGTATTTGCACATTGTAGACTTAGATGGAGCGGTGGAAGGGAAGCCAAAGCATTTGGCACAGATTGAAGCCATCGCCAAACGGCTGACGATTCCGATCCAGGTTGGTGGGGGTATCAGAAATGCCGCTACGGTTCAGGCGTACCGATCCAGTGGTGTTGATCGGGTGGTGGTGGGAACTGCGGCATTGCACGATCCACAATTTCTGGCAGCCGTGGCTCGACAATTTCCACAAAAAATCCTAGTCGGGATTGATGTGAAAAATGGGTTAGTTGCTGTCCATGGGTGGACGACAGTTTCCACCCTGACCCCGCAACAGGTCTTTGGCTCGATGAAAGATCTGCCGTTGGGTGGCATTGTCTTCACGGATATTTCTCGTGATGGCATGTTGTCCGGTCCTAATCTTTCCGCTTTGCAAGATGCGGCTGAAACATCCCCAGTTCCGATAATCGCCTCAGGGGGAGTGACCAAAATAGAGGACATTCGAGCCATTCAGGAGCTTGGCGGTAATATTTCCGGAATCATCATCGGCAAGGCGCTCTATGAAGGGACCTTAGACTTACAGGCAGCGTTGGCGCTGGTCCATTCGACCGGGGAGGCACGGTCAACATGTTGACCAAGCGCATCATTCCCTGTCTGGATGTGAAGGATGGGCGCGTGGTCAAAGGTGTCTCATTTGTGAACCTGCGTGATGCGGGTGACCCTGTCCATGTGGCAAAGGTGTATGATCAGGAAGGTGCCGATGAGTTGTGTTTTCTCGATATTACGGCGTCGCATGAAAAGCGGGATACGATTCTTGATGTGGTGGTCCGGACGGCGGAGCAAGTATTTATGCCACTGACAGTTGGTGGCGGCATTCGCACATTGGAAGACATTCGCCGATTGTTGGAAGCCGGAGCCGATAAAGTCAGTATCAATACTGCGGCGGTTCAACAACCGGAGTTTGTGAAAGCCGCTGCCACGCGGTTTGGTTCTCAATGTATTGTGGTGGCGATTGATGCGAAGCGTGGGACAGGTTGCGAAGACGGTGCTCAGGTATGGGAAGTTTTCACCCATGGTGGGAGGAATGCTACGGGGTTGGATGCGGTTCAATGGGCTCGGCAAATGATGGAGTATGGTGCTGGAGAAATTCTTTTGACCAGTATGGACCAGGATGGAACGAAAGACGGGTATGATTTGGCTTTGACCGCAGCGATTTCCGAAGCGGTGACCATTCCAGTGATCGCCTCCGGGGGAGCCGGGACGCTTCAACATTTGGTTGAGGCATTTACTCTCGGAAAGGCCGATGCGGTATTGGCGGCCTCTATTTTCCATTTTCAAACGTATTCGATCGTCCAGGCCAAAGCCTTTTTAGCGCAAGCGGGCATTCTGATGCGCCCCGTCACCGCTCCTGTTTCGATTGCATAACGACCAATGAACGAGCACTCCCAATCAATAGTCTTACGGTTTGATGATCAGGGCCTCTTGCCCTGCATCGTCCAGGACTGGTTAGACGGGACGGTGTTGATGGTGGGCTTTATGAATCAAGAAGCCTGGGAAATGACGAAACGGTGCCAGCGGGTGCATTTTTGGAGTCGATCACGACAACAGCTTTGGAAGAAGGGCGAGACCTCAGGCCATGAGTTGGTCCTCAAGGAAATTTTCCTGGATTGTGATCAAGATACGGTGTTGGTGAAAGCCCAACCTATTGGCCCGACGTGTCATACAGGCAACCGGTCCTGTTTTTTTACGCCGATGCCTTCGATTTCCGAGCAAGGAAGATCCGTCCCTACGGGTACTTCGTGGGGAGGGATTACCCGGCGGTTGTATGAAACGGTGGAGGACCGAAAAACGACCCCCAATTCAGATTCGTACGTGTCGAAGCTGATGCAGGGCGGCATTGATCGTATTTTAAAGAAAGTGGTTGAAGAAGCCGGGGAAGTCGTTTTGGCAGGAAAAAATGCAGACCGTGAAGAAATTATCTATGAAATGGCAGATTTGTGGTTTCATACGTTAATCATGCTTGGGCATTTTTCCATTCCTCCGGAAGACATCTATCAAGAACTGGGCAAGCGATTCGGGAAGTCAGGGGTCCGAACATCTGAAGGTGATGCCTCTCATGGCTGAATGTGTGTTTTGTCAGATTGTGGTTGGGGCGATTCCCGCGAAGATACTCTATGAAGATGATCAGGTCATCGCCTTCGACGACATGAATCCTCAAGCACGTGTGCATGTCTTAGTGATTCCCAAACGACATATGGCATCGCTCGCCGAGGCACAAGATTCGGATGTGTCGGTTTTGGGGCAATTGATGGTCGTCTGTTCGAAAATGGCTCAAGAGCGTGGCATTGCGGAAGATGGATATCGGGTGGTGGCCAATACTGGGCGAGGCGCAGGCCAGACGGTTTTTCATCTTCATCTGCATGTGCTGGGCGGGCGATCCTTTGAATGGCCCCCAGGATAATCTTTTGCTAAGGGAGTAGGTGAACATTTCCGAATCCTATTGATGGTGTTGCGATGACGAGTGAAAAACGAGGTGTGCCTTCAGAAACCATTCAACAAATTCGAGAGCGCATTGATATCGTCGATCTGATCTCCACGTATGTGAGTCTTTCCAAAGCCGGCCAAAATTTCAAGGGCCTTTGCCCTTTCCATTCGGAAAAATCGCCGTCCTTTTCGGTGAATCCTGCAAATCAATATTTTCATTGTTTCGGCTGTCAGGCTGGGGGGGATGCTTTGACGTTTCTCATGAAACAAGAAAATATGGATTTTATGGAAGCTCTTCGTGAGCTGAGTCAACGAGCCGGCATTCCTCTTCCTGAGCCACGCCAGGTGGTGTCCCGTCAGAGGTCAGGTTTGTCTCGCGAGCGGTATTGTCAGCTCTACCAATTGGCAGCCTCTTGGTATCACCGTAATCTTCAGGAAGCGCCGGAGGCCGAAGATGCCAGAGCCTACTTGGATCAGCGGGGAATTGCTCGTCAGTCGTGGACGACGTTTCAATTAGGGTATGCGCCAGAGGGTTGGAATGGACTATCCAATTGGCTGGGAAGGCAAGCGGTTACTCCTGAAGAGCTTATTCATGCCGGATTGGTTGTGCGGAAAGATCAGGAGAGGACTCGAGGATTTTCTACGTATGATCGGTTCCGTAATCGGGTGATATTTCCCATTGCCGATACTCGGGGGCAGGTCATTGGCTTTGGTGGGCGAGTGATGCAGGAGGAGACTTCTCCCAAATATCTGAATTCCCCGGAAACTGATTTGTTTTTCAAGGGAAAATCTCTGTATGGCTTGGATAAAGCAAGGCAGTCAGCCACCGCAGCG
>QJYE01000099.1 GCA_003235785.1 Nitrospirota bacterium | reverse complement strand
CTATCTTTACGCCATTCATTCGTGCAATAAGTTGTTTGATTATTTTATAGACAAGTCCCAAACCAATTAACATAAATGTTTCTTGAATGCTTAGCATTTCCAGATCATCCTGATGGAGCTTCTTTTTTAATCAAGAGCATCCGTTTGTGGCGCCGCAGTTGTCGCACTTGAGGCACATGCCGTTACGGACCATCTTGAATTGCTTGCATTCCTGGCAGGGATCGCCTTCATATCCTTTTTGCCGGGCTTCCTGGACTTCGGTGATGGTCACGGTTTCGCGTTGCATTTCGACTTTTCGGGAGACATTTCCATGCCCACCGTTTTTTTCTACGCCGCTTCCAGATGAACGGCGAGAGGGAAAGACTTCAGGGCTGATGGATGTCGAACTGAGTGAACGAGGATCAACTAAGCCCTCTTTGTCCTCTTCCTCGGTGTCGGTTTGTTTTTTGAGCGCATCGACACGAAGGTCTTCAGGGGCGACTTGTTCCAGGTCATGTCTCCCAAGATAGGTGATGGCCATTTCTCTGAAAATATAATCAATGATCGACGTAGACATTTTAATATGCGAATTGAGCTTCACCGGACCATTGGGCTCGAAACGCGTGAAAAGGAAGGCATCCACAAACTCTTCCAAGGGAACTCCATGTTGCAGTCCTAGGGAGATGGCAATGGCAAAACAGTTCATCAGACTGCGAAACGCGGCACCTTCTTTATGCATGTCCAGGAAAATTTCCCCGATGGTGCCGTCTTCGTATTCGCCTGTTCGTAAATAAATTTTATGCCCTCCCACGATGGCTTTTTGCGTGTACCCGCCACGGCGTGTCGGAAGGGGGCGACGTTTGGCGAGATAGCGGACCAATACGCGAGAGGCAGCTTGTTTGGCGACGGTTTGTATTTGCTCAGATTGTGCGTCGGTTGTGTCCCAATCGCTAGTTGTATTCGTCGTATTCAATGGTTGGCTGAGCTTGGAACCATCTCGATACAACGCGACGGCCTTGAGCATGGAAGTCCATGATGTCATGTAGGCTTCTTTGACAGATTCTACCGAGGCATCGGCAGGCATGTTGATGGTTTTGCTGATAGCCCCGCTGATGAACGGTTGTGCCGCTGCCATCATGCGAATATGGGCTGCGGGAAGGATAAATCGCTGGCCGACACGTCCGCACCGGTTGGCACAGTCAAAAATAGGGAGGTGTTCCGGCTTGAGATGTGGAGCGCCTTCCACGGTCATCGTGCCACAGCAGAAATCCGTTGCCGCCAATATTTCTTCCTGGGTGAAACCAATGAGTTGAAGGATATTCAACTGCGGGCTTTGGAGTTGTGCGTCCGTCAGTCCTAATTTTTCCCGGCAGAACTCTTCGCCGAGCGTCCATTTATTAAAGACAAACTGAATGTCAAATGCTCCATCCAATGTGGCTTCGATGCGTTCAAGAATGGTTCGATCAAACCCTTTAGCCTGTAGGGACTCATGATTAATGAAGGGGGCTTGCCTTAACGTACGAGTGCCGGTGGCATAGGTGATAATATCTTGAATTTCTGAGGGGCTATAGCCAAGATTGCGCAAGGCGGGGGGTAAGCTTTGGTTGATAATCTTAAAGTATCCGCCACCTGCAAGTTTTTTGAATTTCACCAAGGCAAAATCTGGTTCAATGCCGGTGGTGTCACAATCCATGACCAACCCAATCGTGCCGGTTGGTGCGATGACTGTCGATTGGGCATTGCGGTACCCATATTGTTCTCCAAGCTCTATCGCTCGATCCCAAGCTTGTTGTGCCGCATTGAGCAAGGCTTGAGGGCAGTGCTCGGCTTGAATGCCTATGGGTGGGATGGTGAGTCCTTCGTAATTTTCTGGTGAAGCATTGTGCGTGGCTCGTTGATGATTGCGCATGACGCGGAGCATGGATTCCGCATTGCGGGAATAGGCGTTGAACGGCCCTAATTCCTTGGCCATTTCTGCTGAGGTGGCATAGGATTCACCGGTCATGAGCGCAGTAATCGCCCCGCACCAGGCCAGGGCTTGTGGGGAATCGTAAGGAATCCCCAATTTCATGAGTATAGAGCCGAGGTTAGCGTAGCCCAATCCAAGCGTGCGGAAGGAAAAACTCTTTTCAGCAATCGCTTGGCTCGGGAATCCGGCCATCAATACACTTATTTCTAGGACAATCGTCCACAATCGGACGCCATGGCGAAATCCGTCGATATCGAATTGGCCTTCAGGCGTGAGAAAACGTCCTAAATTCAGTGAAGCCAGGTTGCAGGCGGTGTCATCCAGGAACATGTATTCACTACACGGATTAGAGGCGTTGATTCGTCCATCCTGAGGGCAGGTATGCCATTCATTAATGGTGGTATCGTATTGAATGCCGGGGTCGGCACAAATCCAGGCTGCCCATGCGATTCGGTCCCAGAGATCTTTGGCGGGAATGGTCTTATAGACCGACCCATCTGTTCGTCGGGTTAACGTCCAATCGCCACCGGACTTGAGCGCTGTGAAAAATTCATTCGGAATCCGGATACTGTTGTTGGAGTTTTGGCCTGAGACCGTTTGATAGGCTTTGCTATCCCAATTGGTATCGTATTCATGAAAGACAAAATGGGTGAAGCCTTCCTGCGCATAGGTGAACATGCGTTGAATATAGAGTTCCGGGACGGCAACTTCACGGGCCGCTTGGATGGCTTCTCGTAAGGCGGCGTTTTCGCGTGGATTGATCTCGATTTGTGTGCTGCCGTCAGGTTTGGATATGTGACAGGCTTCTAGGATTTTATTGAGATGTTGTGCGCAGACTTTTGAGCCGGTGACCATAGCCGCGACTTTTTGTTCTTCGATCACCTTCCAGTCAATAAACTCCTCAATGTCTGGGTGATCCAGGTCCAGGCAGACCATTTTTGCCGCTCGTCGGGTTGTTCCCCCGGATTTGATCGCGCCTGCCGCACGGTCGCCGATTTTGAGAAAAGACATGAGCCCGGATGACCGGCCGCCGCCGGATAAGGCCTCTCCGTCAGCCCGCAGTTTGGAGAAGTTGGTGCCGGTGCCCGAACCATATTTAAATAAGCGAGCCTCCCGAACCCAGAGGTCCATAATCCCGCCTTCGTTGACTAAATCATCAGATATCCCTTGAATGAAGCAGGCATGGACTTGTGGGCGCTCATAGGCGTTGCGGGCTTCTTTGACGCGATGTGTGTTGGGATCCACATAGAAATGGCCTTGGGAGGGGCCGGATAATCCATAGGCAAAATGGAGCCCGGTATTAAACCATTGGGGAGAATTGGGTGCCGCCATTTGCCAGGCCAACATGTAACTCAGTTCATCCTCAAAGGCTTGAGCATCCTCTGGCGAGTCGAAGTAATGATGGGTGTTGCCCCATTCAGTCCAGCATCCGGCGAGCCGGTGGAAGACCTGACGAGCATCTCGTTCACCGCCAAGAAGGGGCCCACCCTTATCGTTAAGAAGGGGTCTGCCCTCGTCGTCAAATTGTGGGACGCCGGCCTTTCGAAAATATTTTTGGGCTAAAATATCAATAGCTAATTGAGACCAATGTTCTGGAGCCAGAATATTGTCTTGGTGGAAGACGGTTGAACCGTCAGGATTTCTGATTTCCGAAGAACGGGTCGAGAAAGGAATGTTCTGATACGGGCTTTGGCCAGCTTTGGTAAAACGACGGTCAATTTTCATGAAAAGTCTCCTTTTGAAGACGGGAAAGCGCAGTGGGGTATTTCTCCGATCATGGTCGCTACTAATCCTGCGTCTTTCTGTGTTCGCTGGTTTTCAGGCTTGCGGTAATCCGTTGGAGTGGGTCAAAAGTAAAGTGAATGGCAGAAAAGACGATCAGACCATTCCCCTAACCCATTCATAAATGGAGCCAATTCATGCTTCTCAGAAGAGAATATGAAGCCTCTGGATTAGACATTCGCCAGCCATACAACCACCTGACAATACACAGAAAAAAACAGGAAAAATTAGACCGAATGAAATAATTGGATGAAACCAATGGCCCACAATCTATAGATGATGCTAAGGAATGTCAATACTAAATGTTGTGGAAATCGTGTAAACTGTGGGGATTTCTGTGTAGAACTTGTGAGTTAAAAAAACCTGAATATTGTTGCGGGTTTCTGATGAAAATTATGAAGTTATCAACAGGACGAGTGCCGGGTAATCTTGGTTATCCACATGGGGGGAGAGAGGGGATGAAAATTTTTTCATTTAAGTGCGCAGAAATACATGGACATCAGGGCGTCCTCGGGATATTTCCGTTTAAGTAAACGGATGGACTGTGAAAGAATTGGCGAAGATCGGGACGTCCAAGATATCTTTTGATATAAGGACTCGCTTTTCTTGAACGGAAGCGACAAGAGAGGATGTCAGGGAAC
>QJYE01000507.1 GCA_003235785.1 Nitrospirota bacterium | reverse complement strand
ATCAAAACAAATTGAGAACGATTGGTATAAGGATTGGTTTGGCAACCTCCCAACAGGGCTGCAAATAAAGCGATCCATAAAAATGGAACCCGCCGCCATGATTGCAACGATATGTGGCGGGTCATATTATTCTCCTGTGCGCAATCGACAATTCTTCTGGTAGGCCTTCACGGTCTGCCTAGGCAAATACTCTTTTCAGATTTACGCCCCGTCTGGTGGATCGGGAATTTGAATATCCAACTCCTGAATGGTCTGATATTTCGCTAAAGCCGGCTTCGTGCCTTCGCGTGGCCCGACCACTAGGATGGCAAAATCCTGAGGACGCAGATGCCGTTCAGCCGCTTCTCGAACTTGTGCCACGGTCACCTGCTCAATTCCATGGCGGAAGGTTTTCAACCATGTCGAAGGATAGCCATAGTATTCATAGGTCATATATTTCCCCAACACCTTCGAAGGTGAATCTACCGAAAACACAAAGGAATTGAGAATGCTGGCTTTGGCGTTAGCCACTTCATCTTCGGTTGGCGGGTTCGACACCATATTGCGGGATTCTGCAATCAACGCATCAATCCCTTGCTCCGTTGTTTGGATTTTCGTGGACATAGAAAGAATTGCCATGCCTGGATAATCCCATTGAAAGCCAATCCCACCATTCACATCATAGGCTAAGCCTTGCTTGGACCGGATATTAGAAAAAAGACGCGCCCCGAACGAACCGGAAAGAATTTGATTTGCGACCACCACGGAATAATAATCAGGATGGTCGCGTCGAATCCCCTGATGCCCCATGGCAATTTTGGCTTGTGTCATATCATTTTTTTCAATATAGAACACTCCGGAAGGCGCATGTTCTTGAGTAAACGCCGGCGCGTCCTTCGTCTCCGGACCCTTTGGCCAATCCCCAAAAACCTTCTTCAATAACAAGACCGCCTCTTCTTTTTGAAAATCGCCCACCAGCCCAAGGAGGATGCGATTCGGATGGAAATAGGTTTCATGCCAACGTGCCACATCCTTACGGGTAATGGAAAGAATAGTGGAATACGTGGGAACCCAGGTATAGGGGGAAGCCTTACCATAGATCAATTTTTTAAATTCTCGCGAAACGATTCCTCCAGGATCATCATTTTGCCTGGCAATGCTTGACATCATTTGGTTTTTAGCAATTTTGAGTTTATCCTGCGCAAAAGCGGGAGTTCGCAAGATATCCGCAAAAACCTGCAACACCGCAGGAAAATCTTCGGTCAAACAACTCATCGAAGCCGTTCCCGCTGTCTCACCAATATTTGAATCAATGTCAGCGGCTTTACCTTCTAAAAATTCATCCAGTTCATCACCAGATTGTTTCGTCGTCCCACCTGTCCGCAAGACCGTCCCTGTGAGAGAAGCCAGCCCGATTTTATCTTGAGGTTCTAATCGTGAACCGGTTTGGATAAATGCCGAAAGACTGACTAACGGCAACTCGTGATCTTCCATTAACAAGACCACCATGCCATTCTCCAACACGATTCGCTCAGGTTCAGGAATCACTAATTCCGACAATGGGGGGTATTGTAATTCTTCCACCAGCTTCACTTGTGCTTGTGCAGGCAAAGCCATATTCCAGATGAGCATTGTCAGGAAACCACTGATGGTCAACACCTGATTGATCACACATTTCACAGACACTCTCCTCTCCATTATGATTGCCCCTCCCCTGCTGCGGCAGAAGCCGGCACCGCCATGCCCGGAGGCGGTACGGTTTCAATCATCCCGACGATACGATTCGTGGGCTGAAACATCTCCTGGGCCACGCGTCGAATATCTTCTTTGGTTACAAGGTCGAAGCGCTTGATATACCGGAACAGTTCACGCCAATCCCCAAATAACATCTGATAATCCGTCATATGCATCGCTAATCCTAAATTATTATTGAGCGCACGAAGCAGTCCTGCCTTCGCACGAGTCCGAAACCGCGCTAATTCTTCATCCGACACATCCTGCGTTTTCAGTTTTTCAAATTCTTCACGAAGAGCCTGTTGAACGGCTAGATTGGATACCCCACGCCCTGGCACACCATACGCCAACCAGACATGAGGATATTTATCACCGGGATAGGCCGCATACGCCCCGACCGAGACCGCAATCTGTTTATCTCTCACCAATGACCGAAATAACCGCGACGTTCGACCATTGGTGAGAATATCATCAATGGCATCATACACCGGTTGATCAACATCCGTGGCCGCTGGCTTATGATAGCCTTCTAAGTACAGGGGTTGGGAGGGATCTTGTAAGACCACAATTTTCTCTGCGATTGGGGTTGGCTCGACTGTGCGAATGGGTAGAGGGGGAGAACCAGCCGGAATCCTTCCGAAATATTTCTCTAAAAGTGGAATGACGGCTTCGGCCTGAATGTCACCAACAATCGCCGTCACCATATTTGACGGGACATACTGTTCCTCATAGAACTGCTTGGCGTCCGTCATCGTGTAGGATTGAATATCACTGGCGAACCCAATAACGGGATGGTGGTAAGGGTGTGCCATGAATGCCGTGGACACAAATTGCTCGAGCAGTCGACCAAATGGTTGGCCCTCCGTTCTCAATCGCCGTTCTTCCATCACCACATCCCGTTCTTCATAAAATTCTCGAAAAACCGGCTCCAAGAATCGTTCAGATTCTAAATACGCAAACAGTTCAATTTTGTTCGCTGGCAAGGAATAAAAATAGCCCGTCACATCGGCGCCGGTAAAGGCATTCAGTGCGACACCGCCTTCCCGCTCAATAATATCCCCGAATTCATTTTTAACGACAAACCGGGAGGCCTCTTCTTGTCGTTGCTTAAACACCTCAAATAACGATTGCACCGTTTCCGGATCGGCCTTCGGTGAGAATTTCTCTCGTTGATAGGCCTGATACGCATCTTCTAATGCCACTAAAGCCTTTTGTTCCGCTGGGTAATCGGTCGTCCCTATTCGTGGCGTGCCCTTAAACGCCATATGTTCAAACATATGGGCTAAGCCGGTTACTCCCGCCCCTTCTTGCGCGGACCCCACATTGACACGCGTAATAAAAGAAAAGACCGGGGCCACGGGACGTTCAACCAGGATAAACGTCCATCCATTTTTTAAGGTATGTTGCGTGACATGCTTTTCAAACGAACCCAGATCTTGAGCGAAGGCCACATTGGCACATACAAACCAGGCCGCCATTATACTAAGAGCCAGACATTGCACTCGACACCAGACTAGACAACCGATTCGCATTCAGCACCATCCTGTTTCAGGGTACATCAACATTTTACCAACCATTTATCCTACCCACTAATTGAGAATTGTGGCAAGCAAACTCCACTGAGCTGCTTTTGTCGCACTTTTTTATTCAACAACGATCATCGAAGCCCCCGCCGCGTTGAGAGACAGGCCCAACCCGGACTCATGCCATGGGTGAAGCGTTGATCCTTCATATTGATACCCACCATCAATTGGGTCAACGGCCAACAGAAGCGGCATGTCCAAATCCAGAATTTCAAACCCGCCTAACCCTAGAACCAGACTCCAGGAACACCCCATGGCTACCCGGCTTTCCACCATTCCACCGATCATCAACCTCACCCCGGAAGCCTGTGCGAACGCTGCGATAGCGACTGATTCGATTACGCCACATTTGGTAATTTTCACATTGAACATATCCACAGCCTGATGTTCGACAAGCCGGCGAGCATCATCCAGGGAACGAAGCGATTCGTCAGCAGCAAGAGGAATGGCGCTTTGATGCTTGAGCATAACCATTTCATCCATATGATCCCGATGCAGCGGTTGTTCAAAGACTTGCACGGGAATGTGTAATTGCTCGATCGCCTGGATAAAGGCTCGTGCCTGATCAAAGGTGTAGCCCTGATTCGCATCAACCACAAAGGAGGCGTTCTTACATGCCGTGGCCACGGCGGCAACCCGTCGAATATCTTCGTCGACATCATGCCCCACTTTCATTTTTAAAATCCGAAACCCCTGCTGATACCAATCACGTGCGGTGGCAACCACCTCCTCAGTCGCTCCAATCGGCAACGTCACATCCGTGTCACGACTGCGAATGTCCGTCCCACCCCACAGCCCCCACAGAGGGATACCCATACCGTGGCAAAAAGCATCAAGCAACGCGGTCTCAAGTCCACAGCGAAGGGCTGGAAAAAGCTCCGTGACGGTCACGAGCTGTTTCGATAACCGCCGGAATTGCGTAGCCGGTTGGCCGAGAAACACCTCCGCCGCAACAGGAAAAACGGAAAGGCTCGTGGCTTGATCTTCCCCGGAAATGTCAGGAAATGGCGCCACTTCGCCATAGCCCACGGCTCCACCGTGCAGGGTCACCCGCACAAAAATATTCTTGGCCACATCCATAGCCCCTGTGGCCACGATAAACGACGCCTTCA
>QJYE01000392.1 GCA_003235785.1 Nitrospirota bacterium | reverse complement strand
TCGAAAACGTAAATCCCTAATGCTGGAAAGTCTTTTTATTGCTTTGTGAAAATAAAATGTAAGGTAGAAAATAATTTAATGCTTTAATTTTTTATGGCTCATTTTGGCTGGTTTTCGTGGGCGCTGAGATGGTATGAGGTGCTGGCGAAGTTAAAAGGGAGGGGAAATGTTGGAACGATTACTTGCCCACTTTTCTAGTGACATAGGGGGTTAGGAAGTATGCGGCAATGGCCACGATCATACCAAGTGCGGCCCCGGGCAACCCACTGACGTAAACTCCAAACAGAGGAAAAAGAAACACCACGAGGATCATGACAAGGGCGATATCTTTGTGGCCCTCATAGAATGCTTTTCGCTGATCGGTCTTGAGAGAGTCGATAAAGGATATATTGGAAGGGGAGTCCATGGGATTGGAGGCCAGGAAAAGAAGGCGAAGAGGTCTATGCCTTTCAAGAAGCAAGAGTCGTGGAATGGCTTGTGTTCAACAAGCTGTGGCGGTTCGCAGGTAAGGATAAAAAGTGAGGATCTTCATGAAGTTCGCGCATTTGATCCAGAAAAGGATGAGTACTCACAATTCTTCCCCACCTTCAAGGCATTCGGTGCATTCATCCAATTTAGGGTCTCCATGCTTGCTGCAATAATGTCGGGAACATGTGCTACAGGTCATGAAGGTCATACGGACCCAACCCTCTTCCCCGCACACATAACAGTTCTTTTCTTTTTTCGCTTTTGGCATCGTACTTCTCCTTTATTGTAATCATGTCTCGCCATCTCAAAAACGTCCAGGGGTAAGGCCCTGCATGAGAGGCACCAATAGGGGGCACCGATTGTGGGTTGGTGTTTCCGATAGAAGACCTGGACATCCACGATGGAATGGCGCGAACGTCGAAAAGGGCGTCCGTGTTGAAACGACGCGCGAACTTCAAGCTGATCGGTAACAGGGAGGGGAGCCTACCGCATTACCGAACATTCTGGCAATGTGTTGAACGATCACGCAATGGAATTATGGGTCCCGGTGACCCAAGATGAAGAAGGAGGGAAGGAGGAGAAAAAAATCTTGACAGGTCCCGGGGCTATTCGGCAAAAAGTTGGGTAGCCGATCCGGCTTAGGATGACCCCTTGTTTTTCTGAAGAGGGGGAACTAAAAGGCCATTGCTAATTGGCGGCATTTTGGGTATTTCTATATTCTTTAACCGAAGTCTTCTGTAGCTCGATGAAAGAACTTTCTGCCTGAAGGGGTGGTACGGCCTATCATTCCACTTCTAGAGGTGGAACCGGTCGTGTTGGCCCGTATGGTAAGGCGACCCCGGAAGCTCTCACGTCATTAAGAGAAAGGAAAAGTGGAATGGCTTGTGCTCGATGTGGCGGATTGATAGTGAAAGAGGCAGTCTATGATAGAGAAGGAAGCAGTCAATTGGTCGAGATGACCCGTTGCCTCCAATGCGGGAATATTGAAGATCCCGTCAGCGTGCGCAACCGCGCACAAGTTGCTCTCCCTCCCTCCCAGAGAGGAAAGGTCCGTCGCGACCCGGAACACCCATTCCCCCCGATTCAACTGGCGAAAGAGTAGAGTGCAGTTACGCCGGCATCAACGTGAATTAGCGGAGACGTGCGAGGAAATCTTAGGCGGGCGAAAGCTCACAGACATCGTCTGTGCGGTCACACCCGGTGGAGGCAAAAGTCTGCTGCCTCAGATCCTGGCCGCCCGCTTGATTCCGGCGATTGCCGATGCCCTTTGTTGGATTGTCCCCAGAAGTGTTCTCCAGGACCAGGGCGCACGCGGCTTTCAACATCCCGGTCATCGGGCTCTGTTAGGGCATCACATGGAGGCCATGATGACGACCAACCAGGAGCATCCCACCAGAGGGTGCGCGGCGTATGTCACCACCTATCAAGCGCTGGCAGCCGATACCCGCAAGGTAAACGCCAAAGAATTTCGTCGCAAACGGTACATTCTGGTTCTGGATGAGCCCCATCATCTCGAAGAAGGGGGCTTATGGCATGAGGCCATTCAACCGCTTTATGACCAAGCCGTTCTTCGGGTGCTTATGAGCGGGACGTTTGAACGGGGTGAAGGCTCGCCGATTGCCTTTTTACCCTATGAGTCCACCGAGCGAGGAGCCAGTATTTTATGGGAGAACACGGAGGCTCGTGCCAACATTCGTTACACCTTAGCTGATGCGCTACGTGAAGAAGCCTGCATTGATTTGACGGTCCAATATGCGAACTGTCAGGCCACGTGGTTAGATGCTCAGGGCGTCGAGCACCATGTCGAGAGTTTGGCTCATGCGGGAAAGCAAACGGCGGCGGCACTTCTGACGGCCTTGAAGACCGAAGCAGCCTTGGAACTTTTACGTACCGGCATCAAGCATTGGCAGGAATATCGTGTCACGCACCCCCGCTCAAAGGTGTTGGTCGTGGCCGCCAATATTGAGCAGGCGCAGAAATATACCACCTGGCTTCAGGAGCGTGGAGTGCCGGCTAAGATTGCCACGAGTGAAGATTCCACTGCCGCATATCAGGCGATCAAAGCCTTTAAACGGCAGGGTCCCGGAGCCGTGGATTGTCTGATTACCGTGGCCATGGCCTATGAGGGCCTGGATGTGCCTGCCATTACGCATCTCATTTGCCTGACCCATATCAGGACCAAACCGTGGATCGAACAAGTCGTCCATCGAGCCACCCGAATGGATCCGCTGGCTGGCCCCTATGCGGAGCAACGGGCCTATATTTATGCGCCGGACGATCAGCCCTTTCGAGAATGCTTGGGATTCATCTTGTCACAACGAAACATGTCGAATGCCCGCAGTCATTCATCAAGGGAGTTTGGAGAGGAAGGGGCTATGGGAGGGTTGAATGCCCTGTCGATGGCGGATCGCGCTGAATCGAGTATTCAACCGTTACGATCAGGTGTCTTAGGGGTGCGCAATCAAGGGTTATGGGCGAATCTGGCTTTGCCCGCACAAGTAGACATTCCAGAAGAAACCCCGAAAGAACGATTAGATGCCTTAAGAAAACAGATTGAACAACATGCTCGAGCGCATGAACAATCACGAAAGCTGGCACATGGCACCGTGAATAAATCGGTCTATACGCAGTTCCGGAAATCACGTGCGGCCATGACCGAACCCGAACTCCGCAAAGTCATGAAGTGGGTCAGTAAAGCCTATCCGCTTTAATTCAATCCTGCTCCTCTTTTAGAAAAAGGCCTTTTCCTCTCATGACAAGACTGAATGCTTCATATGACTGAACCCATGAGCCAGAACTCAAGTGGTCAAGGGCCGGCGTTCTGGTCATATGGGTTTCGACCATTCTTTCTGTCCGCGGCATTGTTTGCCGGCATCGCGATCCCTTTCTGGGTGTTGATCTTCACGGGGTTAGATGGCGTGGAGTTTTTTTATGCGCCGAGGGATTGGCATGTGCACGAAATGATCTTTGGTTTTCTCCCCTGCGTCATGACGGGATTTGTGCTCACCGCGATTCCCAACTGGACGGAGCGTCCCCCGATGAAAGGCATGCCTCTCATGCTGCTCGTGATGCTCTGGTTGACCGCTCGATTGACCATGTTCCTGCCCTGGATGCCTCCGCTCCTACTGGCCATGATTGATGGAGCTTTTTTGGTCATCGTGGCGGGAGTGGTGTGGCGGGAAATTGTCATCGCCAAAGTCTGGGGGCGGTTACCTATTGGTGTGCTCATCAGTCTCTATGCGATGGCCAATCTGGTCTTTCACGTCTTGTGGCAGAATGGCCAGACCACGGATGTTGCGGAACGCATGGCGCTGGCGCTCATCATGCTCCTGCTGGCATTGATCGGAGGGAAAATTACCCCTGGATTTACGGAAGATTTCTTGGAACAGGCAGGCGTCACGAAACAGCCTGCGGCGTTTTCGCTCTTCGATGGTATCTCGATTGTGCTCATCGGTCTTGCGGGAATGGCTTGGGTGGTTAATCCCGCATCCCTTCTGGCAGGTCTGGCGTTCGTGATGGCTGGAGTGATTCATCTGGCCCGTCTGGTGCGTTGGTATGGATGGCTCACCTGGCGGGAACCCTTAGTGCTGATCCTGCATGTGGGGTACGGATGGCTGGCGATGGCGTTTATCTTGCTTGGTACCTCCATTCTGGGTGTGGGGCTTGCCCCGGAACATGCTATCCACGCGCTCACGACGGGAGCGGTCGGTGTCATGACCTTGGGGGTGATGACCCGGGCCAGCCTGGGTCATACGGGACATACGAAACATGCCGGGCCATCTACCATGCTGATCTATCTTCTTGTTAACCTGGGGGCGGTCATCCGAACGTTTGGCTCAAGTCTACATTTTCAGACTGATGTGAGCTTAGGTCTGGCAGCGGCCTGTTGGAGTGGCGCGTATCTTCTGTTCGTCGGCGTCTATGGGCGCATCCTCTTGGCCCCAAGTCTTG
>QJYE01000269.1 GCA_003235785.1 Nitrospirota bacterium | reverse complement strand
ACTCATGCCTGACCCCATATTCCCCTGCGTGGGTGGGGGTGGGGTTGGGCTCAGATTCTTCGCTGAGCCCTTATCCTATGCGAAGTCGAATGGATCAGGATGATAATATGAGCAAGAGATGAGGAAGTGATTGGAATGCGGGGAACACGGTTGCGGATACTGGAAGAATCAAGAGTGGCTAGAAGGGTAGCTTGAGTCCGCCGGGGAGGCTCTTGAGGCCTTTGGTGGGAAGGTTCTTTTCTAACAGACTTTTGAGAAGATCATTATGTTGCATGACCCTCTCGGTCAGATCTCCGGCAATGTCGTCCAACACCGCTAAATTCTTTTTCAGTTCCTGCATGGGTTCCGCAATCTTTGTGGATATCGCGGATTGAAGTTCCTCACCAAACTTCGCCGCTAGTTCTTTCACCATTTTTCCCGCCGCATTCTGCAGAATACCATCTAGATCAGAAGAGAGCGTCACAGTAGGTTCCTCCAACGTCCCCTTCACTTCGGCTTGTAACGATAACTGAGAAATACCTGTCACCGCTGAGCTAAGAGATTTCGTCAACGGATTGGTATCATCCTCTTTGCCTGCCGAGAGTTGCAAATTGTTGAGCGTCGCTCCCCCTTGAGCTGTCAACCCGCTCCCTGCCAATTCGGCGTTCATGTGTATATCGCCCATGCCCCGCATCAGCGCCACAGGCCATTTCTGGTCCTTGGACAATACAAGATTGGTCAGCTCATAGCCTTTTGCTTGGAATGTGAGGTGATCCTTGGAAGCGGCAGGCACCACATGGTTAAGCGTCCCTTCCAGAGCGATGGTCTTCACGCCCTTTAATTGTTCGCCTGAGAAGACAAACGTTGTGGGCTGCCCCAATGTCGGTTGATCCGTGGTGATATTGCGAACCGTTCCGGCGATATCTCCCACATCCAGACTCGCGGAGACATTGGTCGTGCGAATGAGAAAATCCGGAAGAGGATGGGTTTCCTTAAAATGCACATCCACCCCTTTCCCTCGCAGCGGCTTTTGCACCTCAGGCCCGGCCTCGCCTTCTCCCAGAGCTTGGGCACCTTCCAGGAACGGCTTTGCCCGTTCATACCACATCGCCCCCTGGCGCACCCACGATCCAATCTCCCCACCCAATAATGTTTGGCTCATATTAGCCAAGCCTTGCGGAGACAAATTGTACTTGGCCTTGAGGTGTTGAATGTCCCGTTGCGGTGCGGTTTTGATTTGATCATACCGCGTATGCAGCAACGCAGCCTTGTCTTCAAATTCTTTCTTGGCGCTTTTCAGGGATTCTATTTCCTGTTCAACCTCCTGCTTCAACGCTTGCACTTCCCCGACTCCGCCTAATATTCCCTCTACCCCCCCTTTCCCTGCTTTTTTTAGATTTTTCACCCGTTCCTTATATTTGACCAGCTGGGCTTTTCCGGGCAATTCCTTCAAACGTGATTCCCATGTTTCCTTTTCCTGTTTGAGATCCGCTTTTAAGGTTTCAATCAATCGGATGGTCTCGAGGTCTTCTTTTTCTAAAATATGTTTGACATCGGGAACCTCTAAGGAGGGAAGGGAAATTCCGAACTTGCTTTCCTCATCAGTCGTTGCCTCCTTAACCGGTTTAACGGCGCCGGATGTAGATCTGGGAGTTCCCAAGCGAACGCCTTCCAAAGCCATTTCCTCCACAATGACTTTTCGGCGCAAGAGATTGAGCCCATCCAATCCCATAGCTATGTTGGCAACCTCTACCGCATTGGTCATAGGCGATTTGGGATTGGTCACTTGCAGTCGCGTTAACCTGAGTCCAGTTGGGAATAGGCTGAGATCTGCGGCGTCTAATTCCACTTTGGCTCCCACGGCTTTGGTCCCCGCCTCTTCAATTATGCCTTTCACCCATCCATCAACCAAAAAGAACCACACACCGCCTAACATGGCCGTGACCACCACAAACGCGCCAAGCCCCCACCAGCGTATCCATTTCGCCATTAGACATCCCTCCAGGCCGAGAGAGTCTGATAGGTTTCATACAGTTTGCTGGCCTTAAACATTTGCATGACCTTCGTTTTCTGAACCCAGGCTAGAACATGTTGGCGATACCGACGAATGAGCAGGTTCGAAAGCAGAAGAACAGGGAGAAACAACCCGACCGAAAACACCAGGCTCCCCATCACAATGGAATTATTGAAATGTTCCAATCGCCACCACACGGATTGATAGAGAGAGGTCCATAGACCTTCCAGCGACGGTGCCGTGAGCAAGGCCAACCCCAACTGGTTAAAGAGCGGGTCCAGTAAATAGGCGATGCCCGTAAATAAGGCCAGCCCCAGCAAAAAGGCCCCAAAGTTTACTCGAAGGATAAACACCAGTAGAAGGACAACGAGATTATGCAGACTCAGGAAAGGGGTCAGCCCGGCAATCATCGCAAAACTGAACCCCAGAGAAATCTGACCGGGATCGGTTTCGGAATTTAAGACCCGCAGGAGTTTAGCGAAAAGTTTGATCATCCCATATACAATGCAGGAAACATCATTTTTCAGAATACTCCAAAATCTCAACCACGTCCAATATGGGATTTCCAAAGTTGCTTCGCTTTGAGCTTCTCCTTCACCACATGCTTCGCTCCTGTTCGAAACGAAACCTTGGAAGAATAAGAAAGCTCTGAATGTATCCGCGGAAGATTCAATAAAGGCTTTACGATGCAGGTTGGGTGAGGAACGCGGCAGCGACTAATGTGGCATTATAGGTACTATGCATTGCGATCCCTGGGGCAAGATTTCCCGAGCGGATCCGGAACCAGACCGTCAGTGCTCCAATTAATGTCACGGAGACCAACGCCGGCCAAAATTCCAGCACTTTGGGCATATGCACGGACACAAACACGAACGTGGTCACCACACCAGCCACGCTTGATCCCCAGGATTGCGACAGACCCGTGAAGAAGAATCCACGGAAGACCACTTCTTCAACAAGAGGGAAGAGGAGCACAAACATCAGCACCCACCCGATTTGTAAAAAGAGCGGTGCATGATTCATGGCATCAAAAAGCGGCTGAGGAAGATCGTCTGCGGGGAGCACCCCGTATTCGGTGAGCGCAAAAAATCCCAATCCCAAGCTCAACCCCAGGACCATAAAACGCCAGAGTATCCGAAGATCGTAGGATTTCCCCAGGAGCTCAAGAAGCCAATCCAAATCCAACGACGGCTTGGCGCGGCTGGTCGCGACTTGCCACGACACCATGCCGCCTCCAATGGTGCCCAGTGCAAGTGAAAGCGGCAGGGCCCAAGTTTGGGCGAGTGTTGAAGCCTCCCCCACACCCGCTAAACCTCCCAACCCAAACGTGACCGCCATTTGCACCATCCACATTCCAACGGCTTGCGAGAGATAAAAGGAGACAATAATGAGGAACGCGGACCAAGCCCCCCATCTGGGAGCCGAAAACAGTTTGGAGTCGGCTTGAGAATCCTGCGAGGAGAGAACCGAAAGCGACATCCCTCTCTTTCGGGGGGTTGGCTCATTATCTTGATGATCAAATCATGACATTTCGACATCAAAGAAGAAGTATTTAGGGTTTGCTGAAAAAAGCATTTTCCATGATTCGCTCAAATTCCCGCGAGGAATTGAGGCCTCATTGTCCCTCTGTCCCCGACACCAGACACACGGTCGTCCTGGAAAGTTGTCGGTATCTGAAGCCACCAGGCACCCCACAAGCCGTTCCACGTACTCCGCCAGCCCTGCCACCAAGAAGCGAGCCACGAAAAAACTGCTCGAGTGAGGAGCTGCTCCAAGTTCATCACCAAAAACGAGAGGTGAATCATCGTCTCAGAGGTCCGCGCCAGCTTGGCCATCAGACGTCCGAGCCCAAATCGGCGTTTGCCTTGGCCAAACTTGCCTTCAATGGCCATCCGAGCGGTCGCATCGTCATGAGCTTGTTGGTGGTCATGCTTCACCTGCTCGGCAGTGGCCTCACGAACTATTCGTGGGCGGCCCAACGGTGGCCCTGAGAGGCGAATCCCTTTGCTGGCACAGTAGCAACGGTTTTCACGGGTCCGGTAAATGTGATCCACGTGCACCGAGGCGGGATCATGGCCAAATCGTCGACGATACGCGTCGATCTGTGGCACCAAATCAACGGATTCGTTGTAGGCATCCCAGCTGATCCGATCCACAAAGCTCACGCCATCCACCACACTCACTGAGATCTTCGCACCAAATTCGACGGGGGTCCCAGCTTTGCCGCGTACGATGGGGCGGACATGGGGCTGACTGATGCTCACAATCCGACTGGCAATGCGGTAACACCGATGTGTGTACATCCAGAGCTGTTGCCGATACAGTTCGTGAATCACCAACAGCTGACGATAGCGATGACGAGGTAAGGCGACGAGCCGCCCCTCTTGAGCCATGCTGGCAATGGTGGTCAGATTGCGTCGAAGATACCG
>QJYE01000400.1 GCA_003235785.1 Nitrospirota bacterium | reverse complement strand
TTCGAAAAAAGTTAGCCAACATTCTCGCCGGGTATCAAAATGTCTTCACCCACAATCCATGGGGCGAATACGGTCATGAGGAACATGTCCAAGTGTATCGTGTCATTCAAGAGCTTCAGAAGGATATGGGATATAACATCTTGTTCTCGAATTATTGCAGTAATAGAACGGTGCATTTAACTTCCCTTTTAGTCGATACGTGTGTAGTTGGTGCACGTGCAACTGATAGGACTGTTGCGGATAAAATTTTTGAGGTGTATGAACGAACGAACACATGGACCTGGTATGATAATTGGGTTTGGCCGGCACAAGAGACATTCTTTAAAGAGACTTGCCCTGCTACACAGAGCGTGAGCGCGGGATCCCTGCTCCCGGTGAATATGATTGTGATGCCACCCTTACCTCCCCAGCCTTCTTTTTCGGAATCTAGGGCAAGGCGGTTAAAGCGGTTTCTTGGTGTGTAAAGGAGTGAACAAGACGTGAAAATGAAAGACACGCCTTTCACAGGTACGGGTCATCAGCCGGCATCAGGAACCATTAACGTGTAACGAGGAGCATTATGAAAGCTGTTATCTTAGCTGGTGGATTAGGCTCACGACTAATGGAAGAGACCGTACTTCGACCGAAGCCCATGGTGGAGATTGGTGGGAAGCCAATACTCTGGCATATTATGAACATCTATGCTGCGCATGGGGTCGATGAATTTATTATTGCGCTAGGATACAAGGGACAGTATATCAAAGAGTATTTTCTTAACTATTACGCGAATGACAATGATATTTCAATTGACTTAGGCACGGGGAAAACCACCATCCATCATGGAAACCAAACAAACTGGAAAGTTCATCTTGTTGATACCGGGCTGCATACCTATACCGGAGGCCGCCTGAAACGGCTTAAGGACTGGTTGTCAGAAGATGAACCCTTTATGTTTACTTACGGGGACGGGGTGGCAGACTTGGATATTCAAGCGTTACTCAAGTTTCATCAGTCGCATGGGAAGCTTGCGACTGTCACAACTGTTCATGCCCCTGCTCGATTCGGGAGAATGGTTTTTCATGAGAATACTGTGACGAGTTTTAACGAGAAGGTCATCGGCGATGAAGGGTGGATTAATGGTGGATTTTTTGTGCTTCATCCTAAGGTCATTGACTTCATTGACGATGATGCCACGATCTGGGAACGGGAGCCAGTTGAGCGTTTGGCTAGCGACGGACAACTCATGGGGTTCCGGCATCAAGGGTTTTGGTCGTGTATGGATACGCTAAAAGAAAAAACGATGCTTGAGGAACTGTGGAATTCTGGGCAAGCCAAGTGGAAGATTTGGCCATAACATGATAGTGCGCTGTGCAGAAACGTTGGCGATAGATCGAAGATGGTATCGAAGTAATCTTTAAGGACTTTCGGGGCCGTGATTTACCATAAGACGGCACTTCAGGGTGCCTATGTTATTGAGCTTGAACCGATAGCGGATGAACGTGGGTTTTTTGCGCGCAGCTGGTGTAAAGATGAATTAGAATCTCATGGACTCAATGCAGATCTTGCACAATGTAGTCTTTCCTTCAATCATAAGAAGGGAACGCTTAGAGGGATGCATTTCCAGATACCGCCTTATGGAGAAACCAAATTAGTACGGGTTACAAAAGGAGCTGTCTTTGATGTCATCATTGATCTCCGCCCTCAGTCCTCCACCTATATGAAATGGATAGGAGCTGAACTTTCTGCAGAAAATCGAAATATGCTCTATATTCCGAATGGATTCGCTCATGGGTTTCAAACGTTGGCTGATGACACTGAAGTTTTCTACTTTATTTCACAGGATTTTCACCCGGAAGCTGCTCGAGGCGTGCGTTGGGATGATCCAGCCTTCAAAATAATCTGGCCTAAAGTCGATCATCGTGTAATCTCTAGCAAGGACAAAAATTGGCCGATGTTTGTACTAGGACAAACACCTTGGTTCATGTAGAGGATTTTGAAAAGTTGGGGTTATAAACTGAGGGAAAACTCGGTGAATGTAAGAGGGGAGGCCAAGGAAGTCATCGGCGTTGTCCCGGCTGCTGGACAAGCTCTTCGTATTTCCCCTACCCCGTGTAGTAAGGAAATCTACCCCATCGGCTTGGGTGACGCCACTTCTCACCGTACCGCTCGTCCGAAAGTTGCGGGTCAATATCTCTTAGAAAAATTCGCGAATGCGCACGTGACGCGAGCGTTGATTATTCTTCGGAAAGGGAAATGGGATATTCCCCAATTTTTTGGTAATGGTTCGAGCATGGGATTGGATCTCGCCTATTTGATCATGGGTAATCCAAACGGTGTGCCATTCACCTTAGATCAGGCGTTTCCTTTTGTCGAAAACAAAATGGTGGCATTTGGGTTTCCTGATATTCTTTTTCCCGAACGACATGCGTTTACTTCGTTAATACAGAGTCAAGGAAATAGCGACGCGGATATTGTTCTAGGACTTTTTCCTTCTGGAGCAATTCTTCAGGCTGATCGGGTTGATGTTCAAGCAAATGGGTGGGTTCGGAAAATCTTAGTGCGTTCGTCCTCTACTCAATTCATGAATACTTGGGGTATTGCGGTATGGACGTCACGATTTACCAGTTTTTTACATGACTTTCTTGCCCCTCTCCAAGATATTGCGCATCTAGAAGCCGAGTTGTCCTTGAGTGAGGTCATGCAGGCAGGCCTTGAACAAGGCTTGAAGATTCAAGGCGTCACCGTGTCTCACATGCCGTTTCTAGATATTGGAACTCCTGAAGGTTTAGCGCAAGCGACAGCGTATTAGCCAATCTCTTTTTGTTGTCTGTTCTGAAGATGAAGGAATGTTGCAGCACTTTGTTCAGAATATTTCGGCGAGGTGCAAGTCTCTAGTTATTTCCACTAAAGGGAGCGTTGTGTCATATGAAAGCCACATCCAGCCATTGTCGATTCTGTGATGAACGTTTGGAGCATACATTTGTTGATCTGGGAATGTCCCCGCTGGCGAATTCCTATATAGGGGCTGACAAACAGAATGGAATGGAACCTTTCTATCCGCTTCATGTCTATGTATGCGGGAAGTGTCTGTTGGTGCAACTGGAAGAGTTTGAGAAAGCCTCAGATATTTTTAGTGATTACGCCTATTTTTCATCGTATTCTGATTCGTGGCTTCAGCATGCCAAAGGTTATGTTGAAATGACCACAGAGCGTTTTAGTCTAGGCCCTCACAGTCAGGTGATGGAAATTGCGAGTAATGATGGTTATTTACTTCAGTATTTTCAAGAAAAGGAAATTCCTATCCTCGGTATTGAACCTGCAGCGAATGTCGCACAAGTCGCTTCTGAAAAGGGAATCCCTACCGTTGTGAAATTTTTTAACGTGGAAACGGCTCGTGAACTTGTCGGGGGTGGGAAACAGGCAGATTTATTGGTGGGTAATAACGTGTTGGCCCATGTGCCTAGCCTGAATGATTTTGTTGCGGGCATAAAGGTTATTCTCAAGCCACGTGGTATCGTCACAATGGAGTTCCCCTATCTCTTGAGGCTTATGGCGGAGAAACAGTTTGATACAATTTATCACGAACACTTCTCATATTTTGCGTTTCAAACTGTCGAAAGTATCTTTGCTAAGCATGGGCTGACTCTTTTTGATGTAGAAGAGGTGGCAACCCATGGCGGCTCGTTAAGAATTTATGGGCGGCATACTGAAGAAACGTCTTTGGCCGTAACCCCAAATGTGTATGATCTCAAACGGAAAGAGGAAGCTGAGGGATTTGGTGAACTGAATAGGTATTTATCATTTGCAGAAGCAGTAAAAGAGACCAAATATCAACTCTTAGAATTTCTCATTTCTGCTAAACGGAAGGGGAAGACCGTTGTCGGCTACGGTGCACCGGCAAAAGGGAATACTCTTTTGAACTTTTGTGGAGTGGGAAAAGATTTTATTGATTATACGGTGGATCGGAGCCCACAAAAACAGGGATGCCTGTTACCAGGCACCCATATTCCGATTTTCCATCCTGATAGAATTAGGGATACACGACCTGATTATGTGTTGATACTTCCCTGGAATATCAAAGACGAAGTGATGAGTCAGATGGCTCATATCCGCGAATGGGGAGGACAATTTGTGACGCCAATTCCTGAGGTCAAGGTGTATTCCTAGCGACTGTGTGTGAATGTATGATTGGGGAAACGACGTGGTAGACAATCCGGGCAATGATTTGTATGGCCTAGTTGAGGAACTCTATCCCATCTGTCGAAGTATTACGGGTGATGGGGTACGGGAAACTCTTAAAAGGCTAGAAAAGGACATCCCTCTGACGACTCATGAAGTGGCCACTGGGACTCAGGTATTCGATTGGACTGTCCCCAAAGAATGGAATATTAGAGACGCCTATATCAAGAATGGGAATGGTGAAAAAGTTGTCGATTTTAGAAACTCGAATTTGCATGTG
>QJYE01000424.1 GCA_003235785.1 Nitrospirota bacterium | reverse complement strand
CAATGGGGTCAACAATCCAACGCCATCGCGTGCCGTCCCCCTGAAGTCCCTCTTCTTCCCCAAGAATATCGAGGGGACCTATCACTGACTGTGAGAGCAAATGAGTCCGGATCAGGGCCTCGGCCTCTTGGTCGGCTTGGGTGACGGGGGAGCCGTCATATTTTTTCTAAATTCCCAGATCCTGCTATTCAAAATACGCTCGAATCGGAGTGGCTGCGGCATGTGCAGCTTGAACAGCCACTTCTAATAATTCCTTCAGCTGGTCGTCGGTTAAATCATGATTCATTGGGCTTCCCTCATGCTGGCATTCCCTGAGACTTGTTGTGGGTTGAAGTATACTCAATCTCGCAATGGCACAACAAACCATTCTGGATTTCTTCAGGTCAAAGCATGCGGCCTCACTGCTTGGGAAAGAAGTTTTAACGGATGGCCCACCGATACCGTGTAAACCGACGAAAGGTACGAACAATCTTTTGGAAAGGTGGTGAACAGAGCCCTGCAAAGGAAAGAAACCGCTGCAGCTTTTTCAAGCCGCAGCGGTCACGAGGAAACACCCCGAAAACACAGAACCTGAGGGAAGATCAGGTAACTGATGTGGCCTAGTCTTTGGTGATGGCAATAGTCATATCATTGCCATCGGAGGCATGTTGCACGTTGATATACATGGTCTTCGGTTTCGTTCGGGGGAAATAGATCCCTGTGCCTTCGGCGCCAACCGTATTCAAGGTCGAAAAGAGATACACATTGTCAGCCGACCCATCATTATCAAGATCTTTCGTCGCAACCCACACATCGCTTTCGCTGGAGTTGTCTTCCACGATGTACAAGTTACCGGCATTGTCCGAAGCCAAATTGTCAGGACTATTGAGGCCGAACTTCGGCACATCCGATTCGTTATTCATATTCGTGTTGATCCCGGCAAACTCCGTCACCACAGGCGTTTCGGTATTAATGGGAATCTGCAAGACGTTTTTCGTGGTTGTGGTGGCAAAATATAGATTGGGGCCAATGAGTTCCGCGTCCTCCGGACGGCAATAATCGCTGGCACCAGCTTCATCCGCTGCTGCACGGGCATTAACTGCCGGATCTGTTACCACGCCATTCTGACCGGGGATCAACGGGATCCACTCGGCAGGCCCGGTTGGGGTCTTCCCGGCCCCGGTGGTTCCATCACAGACCGTAACAGACCCTGGCACGTTCAACGCATACAGAATGCCCGCAGATAAATCCCCGTATTGGGCAGGCACAAACCGGTAAATGGACCCACCATTGAGTTCATCACCCACATACACGGTTCCATTCTTGGCAGCCGCGATGCCCTCATGGGACATACGACCAACAGCTGATCTATCAAAACAGTGAACAATCAACCCGTCGGCATCACATTCAAACAATCGACCCGCAGCGCCATTCTCTTCGGCTACCAGCAGCGTCCCCCAGGGAGTCCAATCGATTCCGTCAAGTCGGCTCCAGGCAGGGACAATCCCAAAATCAGACGCGGTATAGACGGCAGTATTTCCGGTCTGCAAATCGATCGCAGAAATTGCCGCCTTTCCTCCCCCATTTTCGTGGGTCCGGTAGAGATACCGTCCGGGTTGGGCACCGGTTTCATTGACCACATTCATATCGGTCAAATCATTTTCACCGGCCACCACGTCCAAGGTCATCTGCGCATCTGGACAATTATTTTTCTCTTGCACCAGAATGGACTGGCTAAACCCGGCGGGAAGATTCAAGGGCGAACAAGGCAAGTGGCTTCCCGGCAAAGTGGACTCAGTGAGTGGAATAAACGAAAACGGCCCTTTCACAACAGGCGCCTCCGCAAACGCCACGGACGATATCCCCGTCATGGCCAGGCCCAGGACAAAATTCATAACAAATCGTGATGACATACGAAACCTCCATGTTGTTAGTTTTGTTAAAAAAACATGTTGCGGGAACAGGAATTCCATAAACCCTCATGGTGGTGGCCAACCATCATCAGGTATCATTGTGGACACCCAACATGACAAATTGGTTTCAGGTATTCAGCGAGGCTGTAAAGAAAATGTGACGAATGGAAAAACCGAGAAGGACCGGGCCGATGGCGGGCGCTTCAGTCGTGATGGGACGTGAAGAGAACTAAAAATTTCACATTTTTTCCAAGGACTTTATTTATACGACTTGTTTTTCAACCGGATGGGTCGGCCGAGAGTTAGACAAGGGTTAACGGAAGAAATGTGACGGACTGGCCGGGAGAATGCACCATGGAAAATGGAAAATCTTCAAACAGCGGCCAAGCGAGGCGGGCTACACCCACCGACAATTTGCCATCAGAAGCCATCATCCACCAATGTGATGAACATGAAATAAAATTCGACATTCCCCCTGGATTTTCCATTCCCGAACAGTTGGGAACTCCCCTTTCCCCTCGAGTCTTCACCTCAACCTATTACGACTCGGAACACCACCGACTTGGTCAACTGGGATTCACACTCCGAAAACGGGTGGAACGGGGCCGGGGAGTCTGGCAGTTAAAAATCCCTAGTGGGGAGTCTCGAGTTGAGCTGGAAATTGAATCCGGCAGTCGTCACATTCCTCAGCTATTTCTCAACCTCCTGCCCGCCTTTTTTCGAACAGACGAACCTGTGCCACTGGGAAAACTTCGAACCTGGAGAACGGGAAGGCTTATAGGGGAAAAGGGCACTTTCGTGGCGGAAGTCACATTGGATTCGGTCGCACTCCTTCAAGACAATAAAATTATTTCCCGTTTTCGAGAATTGGAATTAGAGCTAAAAGAAGGAAAAGTCGATCACCTCACCTCCATTCGCAAGGCATTGCAAAAGACCGGGGCAACACCAAAATCATTACAACCGAAAATTTTTCAGGCCCTACAACTTCCCTATCCCCTTGCCGACCCGGAACGTGAGCCAACGGCATCACCCTCAGAACGTATCCGTGCAAGGCTGCAAGCCCAGTTCAATCAGATGCTACTCCATGACCCTGGAACACGATTGGGACGGGACAGTGAAGCTCTGCATCAGATGCGGGTCGCCACGCGTCGCATGCGGGCGCTCTTCCGAGCTGTTCGCTCGTTTCTCGACCCGGAATGGACGCAAAAGATCAGGCAGGAAGTTGGCTGGATCGGTTCGCTGCTGGGAGAGGTCAGAGATTGGGATGTGCTGTTGGAATCTTTACAAAAAGAAGGTTCAGACCTGAACTCACAAGACGAGCGGGGCTTCGCACTCATCATCCGCACTTTTCAAGAGGAACGATCCTTGGCCCGCGCACGCCTCCTGGAAGGGTTAGGAAGCGACCGATACCTGAATCTCTTGAATTCTCTGGAAGATTCCCTGGGACACCAGCCGTTTCAACCAGATCATCCCACGATGGTCGATCTCGCACGAAAAGCCTTTGCCAAGCTTGATAAATGTGTGGAAGGGACCCAAGGTCGTTTCCCCAAGGAGGAGCTGCACCACACCCGCATTTTGGTCAAACGAGCCAGATATGCGGTAGAACTGGCCGAGCCTTTCCTTAAAAAATCTTCCAAGCGATTTCTTCAGCAGGCGAAATTATTGCAAGAAGTGTTGGGGCAACATCAGGATGCCTTGGTGGCAGAGAAACAACTCCTCTCTCAGCGTTCGTTCACACGAAGCCCGGGAGTGGCTTTCGTTACAGGCATTCTGATTGAACGATTTCGAAATCGGCAAACGGTGGCATGTCAGAACCTGTCCCAACTATGGGGGAAACTACGGAAATTCGGGAAAAAATTGTCAGCATAGGGTTAGAGAGCATTACTTCTTTTACAGAAAAATGCCCTTCTTTTCTGCCGAATGAAGAATTTTTGTTATACTAAAATCTTATCGGAAACATTTTTCCATCCAACGGATGATTCGCCTCTCACTTTAAGGACACTCACATCATGGCCAATTCTTCCGCTAGCACAACGACTGCTCCTGTTGAGCCCATTCAGAATCTCGATGACTCCAAATGGTATCTGAACAGAGAACTTAGTTGGCTGGAATTCAATAATCGTGTACTGGAAGAGGCCGAAGATCCCCGGCAACCACTTCTCGAAAGAGTAAAATTCCTTTCCATTTTTTTCAATAACCTCGATGAGTTTTTCATGATTCGCATCTCGGGCCTGCGCGAACAATTAACGAGTGGTGTGCTGGAAGCCTCGTTAGATGGCACGAGCCCTTCGGAGCAATTGGGGAAAATTCGGGACGTCCTGATGCAGAGCTTTACGCGTATCTCGCGATGTTGGCAGGATGATTTATTACCCAACCTGGCCAAAGCCGGCATCCATATCCTTTCGTATCAAGAGGTGAAGCCCAAACAACGGTCCTTACTTCGACGATATTTTCGAAAAGAAATCTTTCCTGTTCTCACACCCTTAGGGTTTGATCCCACCCATCCCTTCCCCCATATCTCGGACTTGACCGTCAACCTCGCGGTCGTCGCCAA
>QJYE01000264.1 GCA_003235785.1 Nitrospirota bacterium | reverse complement strand
AGTGCACCACATACTTGCAGGAATGACAAGGGGAAATTACGACAGCGCGTTGCCGCACCACCCGAGGTTTCGGCGAAGCAACCTAATTGACCTTACTGCCCAGGCCGTGCCTACCAGACCGACTCGTCTCTTCTTCTCATCATTGAGGGCAGGCTTTGGATTTTCTTTTGGCTTCTGCGTTGTTGTCTTGAAAGATCGATTGGGTTAGCAGGCGAGCGACTTCACGGCTCAGGACTTGTTGCATGGTACCGTTGGCGCGTACATTGGCTTCCTGCTCAGTGATATGGCCTTCACGGCCTGTTTCGGAAATCACGCCAACTAATCGATGGGAAGGATGTTCATAAATATCAATATCGCCGCACCATCGCACGTATTTGAATAAAGGATCGGGCAAGTCAATCGTCCACAAATTGGTGCGCCCAACAATCGACACATCATCGTCCCCGCTCATTCCCTCCTTCACAGTAGAAGCGGTGCGGCCAAGTAATCCTTCTTGCTTGAGACCCTCCAGGATAGCCCGTTCCATCTCCTCTCGATGTTCGCCTTCCATGGAAACCGTAATATTCACTTCATTGACCACAAAATCATGAAACTCTCGTTGAATATCGGGAATACGATACGGTGGTGGCTGGGTTTCTCCACTTGTTCGAATGACCCGCAAATCGGCGTTCAACGGTTCGCGATCATTCAAAAGGGAAATGGCCTGTTTATAGCCTTGGATGCGTTGGATTTTTTGAGGATGCGTGCGCCCTTGCTGCACCATATGTTCAATGGTGAGATCCCAATCCCGTAAACGATCCATGATGACCTGTTCAGCCTGCTGTCGGTCTAATCCGGCCAACGCGAAAAAATGACGCGTAGAGGGTTGATACCAGGTATCAAGAATTTTCACATTCTCCAAGACTTTACTGGTAGTGACTTGCGTATGCTGATCGAGTTGCAACTTTCGCTGGGTCCGGCTCCCGGTGCCAGATTCCTGAATGGCATAGGATTCTCGATCCATCGACTGAGCTCGTACGTTTGCGGAAAATACTCGAGCCACAGCGGCATAGGCACGTTTTTCGGCTTGCTCCCGATTCGCGGCCTCACCCATTCCGATGAGAAATTCTTGGGCCGGATATACAGTATGCGGGGATACGATCCAATCAGGAGGAGTCTCAGCTCTGAACCACGCACACCCACCTATCACGATGCATAAACAGACACTGACTATTTGATGGCTTGGAAGGCGCATGATCGTTTACTGCCCAGGTTGATGGAGAAGAAACCGTATTTCACCTTCGCGCAATTGAAGCGGTTGACCTGGACCAGAGCCAGGCTCTGGCACAGAAATTTGTCTTGAATCAATCGTCACCGAATATTCCCCTGGCGTAAGCCATATTCGAGCCAGCTGGATTTCTCCCGGGAGCATACGCCACGAGCGAATATCGGCTTCTTCCGTCGCTAAAGCCAAGACTCGTGCCAGGCCCCCGACCAAAGGACCGATCCAATCTCGATTGTTCTTCCCAGCTGCCGCCCCGGCCCCAAAGGCGATACCTTCGGCTGCGCTCATTTTCATGGCCGTCCTCGCCACCGCTCGTAACACCAGGCTATCATACTCATCCGCTAGAGTTTTTTCGGCCACGGCCTGCACATCATACAACCGCTGGGTTTGAGTAGAAATCACGGTCGTAGGGTTTCTAATTTGAATGGTATCAAGCGTCCTTGATGGTTTCTGCATCGTAAAGCGGGGTAAGGCAATACGTGCAATTCGCCCATGAATGCCATAGAGAAGGGCTTCCCCATTCCTTGTCGCTCTCGTACTTTGTCGAAACCCTGGTTTGGTGATCGCCACTAAGCGAAGGGCATCGAGGCTGACCGGGACATCAATGACGAGATCTTCCTTTTTAGGCCCCTGTCCATGATACGCGATCACGACGAGTTGAGCCAAACCTGAATCATACTGAGACACTGTCTGAGCGGCCACTTCCGGATATTTTTCCTGGTATCGCGCGACTTCTTCATATAACCCTAAACGGTGTGCCGTTCGAATCAAATCGCTTTTCAAGACATCGGGAAGCGAGACACGTAGCCAGGCTTGCCCGTCTTCATAGACCTGTTCCGCTTTCCGGTATCCGACATACGCATTGTTGACATCCCCGGCAATGTCATAGAGCAGCCCAACCAGATAGCGCGCAAAGGCGTCTTCGTGGTAGGCATCTTTCCCCTCCACGCTATCACTCAGGACATTTAAACGATGATCGATTCTTCTCCCTTCGACTAACGCCTCGTCCCATTGTTGCAACAACGCATAATTCAAGGCCTTCACCACATTCACCAGCACATGTTCATGGGGGGCGCCTTCGTAAGGCTGACGGGCCTCATTGACTAGCAAGGCGGAGGCCTTATCGCGAAGACGCTTGGTATAAAGGTCTTCAATAAGAAGATGGGCTTCTTCCAGGACCGTATTGCTTTCAGCATACCGCCCCGCCAAATGCAAAACCATGCCCTGATCCATCAAATACAGCAACCGACTGTTGCGACCATATTCTTCTTTCGCCGATTCCATGATCTGGACGGCTTTATCGGGCTGACCGTTTAAAAGACTACGTTCAACCCCGGCATAATGCGCCATAGGCCCACTACAGCCCATGAAGAGAACGCATCCGAACGTAAGGCTCAAAAGCCACTTCACATGAATGTCAGGGAGAAACAGAATAGAGCACTGAGGGTTAAGAAACCGAGGAATAAAGAAGAAGGAAAACGGAGTAAAGAACGAATGAACAACTTGCCGGGTGCGTGACAATGGCACTGGGACGCATGAATTTAAAACAAGAGACGTTTGCGCTCAACCACCTTTTTGATTTTTTTCTGACCATACCAGGATTTAGTATTATTTTCTAAATCAATCAAATCCAAATCAACTTGATAATAGATGGCTTTGGTTCCAGCCGATTCATCCAAAATTGTCGCGATGGAGCCTTTCATCATAAAATCAGCCCCAATCTCCTGGCCAGGACGTTTTTGAGTATCTTCGCGGGAATACACCGCCTGCTCCTTGCGTTCGTCTCGAATTTCTTCCCGCTCACTTTTGCTGGCCACAAACACCACTTTCTGGGAATTGGTCATTTCCCGTTCCAGGTCTGTGACAAAGGTACCCACATCAATATGTTCATGACTTTTATTGAGAACAGTGCCGATAATCACGACGGGCTCCCGGCCATGGGAACCGGTAAATTTTTCTAACCAAGGTCGACTCACCATTTCCTTCATCATGGCTTCGGCGACTAATTTCGAGTCCGTATCATTCCAGCGCCCGCTTAAATCCGTCACGACATCCGGATCCACCCGAGTCACACGTTTATCTTTTCCGCACGACAGCACCGTGAAGAGGCAAAGAACAGAAACGAGTAAAAGAAGAAATCGTATGGTTCGTGGCATGGGTAACCGTATTCTCGGTTTTATGAAGTGATGAAACGACTGAGAGTCCGCATGAGGTCTTTAGAGGCCTCCAGGACGTTTCGCTTCCTCTTCTTCTAATTTTTGAAAGACCCGTTCGGCATTTTTTTTGACAAATTCGCGCACTTCCGCATCCAGTTCCTGCGCTTGCTGAAGGACCTCCTTCATTTCTTTAAAAGATAATTTCGTCAACACATAATAGGTCGTCGTGTCTTCATCTTTATAGCGATCAACGGGACGGACCCCGTTTAAGGTAACGGCCGTAAATGTTTTCACCGCCCGTTCCACGTTTTGTTCTTCGGTGGATTTCGTAAAATTTCCGGCGGTGGTTGATGCGGCATAGTCTTGCATAAGATACGCGGTATAGACTCGAAACGTTTTGGCCAACTCGGCTCTGGATCGATTTTCAGCCGCTTCCCAAGCCAGGGGTTCGTTCTTCACGCCAACAATGGCTCCCACACCGTAAATTGACTTGGCATCATCTTTATTTAAGGCTCCTGATCCTTCTTTCACCCAATTAGGCGGCCCACCACAAGCTACAAGGACCATGCCCAACAGAGCCAGGGCCATCAATCGCATGAATCGCATCAGATGATTTGGCATAAAATTTCCTCGTTCGGCAATAGGCTTGACCAGAGAAGAATGAACGTTTTGATTTTTCAAGGGAATTTGCATTTCCGAGAGACTCAGAAAATGCTAGCATCGACCCTACAAACTGTCAAGAAAATCGAATGACCTATTCATTCATGACAGACTACCAGGCAGGCTCTTTCATTCCTGAAGAAAGCCTGCCTCCAACACAAAGGGGGACTCCGTGGCTGATGTGAAATTAGAAGATGGGATTATTCGAATCAAAGAACTCGACATTCAAGATGCGAAGGCGGCGAAAGTTTTAGCGGAATATCCAGAAGCCCGATGGCCCGAGATTACCCGGCGAGCCTTAAAAATTGGATTAGGCTACTTACAGGGAGGAGGCGATAGCTAGATCTCCCTCTGGATCAGCCTGGAATAGGCTGATGCAC